>NZ_JASJFB010000037.1:0-17524 GCF_030065455.1 Microcystis sp. M53602_WE12
GATTTCGGCTTAAAGTCTTAGATTATAGAATTTATAGCATTTTTCTAATACACCAAATTAGCTGAAACAGTCCAGTAGGATGGGTTAGCGGTAGCGTAACATGAGCGGGCGTTGGGTTTCATGCTTCAACCCAACCTACGTTCATCTTATATTTAATTCCACCCACCCACTTAGGTCAAAATCAGGGTATTTTCTGTTTTCAAGTGATGAAATACAGAAAAGCAGCAATTCGATCGAGAAATCGATAAAAACAGCCTAGACTAGAAAAAGAATCCTCTATCCTGACAGCTATCCTGTGGAGATTACTTTTTTAGGAACCAGTTCCGGGGTTCCCACTCGTTCCCGTAATGTCTCTAGTATCGCCCTTCGGTTGCCGCAACGGGCAGAAATATGGCTGTTTGACTGTGGAGAAGGAACTCAACACCAGTTACTGCGTAGCGACCTGAAAAGTTCCCAAATCCGACGCATTTTTATCACCCACATGCACGGGGATCATATCTTTGGTCTAATGGGACTGTTAGCCAGTATTGGATTAGCCGGTTCTGCTCAGGATATTGATATCTACGGACCCCCCGGACTAGGGGACTATCTGCGTGCTTGTGCTAAGTATTCCTATACTAATTTAGCCAATCGGGTGCGTGTCCATCCCGTTTCCCCCGGCATACTCTACGAGGATGAAGAATTTACCGTCTCCTGTCAGCTATTAAAACATCGTATTCCCGCCCACGGTTATCGTATCGCCGAAAAAGACCGTCCAGGACGTTTTGATGTGGAAAAAGCCAACGCTTTAGGTATTCCCCCCGGACCAATTTACGGCAAGCTGAAAAAAGGGGAAACTGTCACCCTTCCCGATGGCAGAAAAATTCGCGGTCAGTCCCTCTGCGGAGAAACGGAAATCGGCCGTAAAATTGCCTATTGTACCGATACTATTTTCTGTGAAGGCTCGATCGAATTGGCACAGAATGCAGATGTGCTAATTCATGAGGCGACTTTTGCTCACCAAGATGCCGGATTAGCCTTTGAAAGTGTTCACTCCACTTCGACGATGGCAGCCCAGGTGGCCTTGGCAGCCCAAGTAAAATTGTTATTAATGACCCATTTTAGTCCCCGTTATCTACCGGGGAATTCTCTGGATATTTCCAATCTGTTAGAGGAAGCGCGGGCAATTTTTCCTAACACTAAATTAGCCTACGATTTCCTCACCTACGAAGTCCCCCGCAACCGTCAAGAAATGGTCTTAGGAGTTAAGTAATTATGCCAGCAGCAGTAGAAGAAAAAAGCATGGTTCCCACGGTTTTAGTGGGTATTGGTGGCACGGGTAACGAAATTTTATCGCGATTGCGTCGCTTAATCGAGGAAAGTTATGGCAGTTTGAGTAATTTTCCGATTGTCAGTTTTTTGGTGGTTGACACGGATAAGGATTATAAAATCAGTAATCCTGAAGCTGCTGGCAGTGCTTTTAAAGATAACGAAAAACACTGGGCCCGGGTGAGTGGAAAACAGGTACAGGAGATGGTATCTGACATGGATAGATATCCCTGGATTAATAGTTGGTTTCCCCCGGAATTAGAGAGAAATATTACTTCCCTGGAAGCGGGAGCGGGACAAATTCGCGCCTGTGGTCGTTTTGCTTTATTTTGTAATTATCATGAGATTCAAAGGAAATTTCTGGACGCGGTGAGACGGGTAAAGGGACAAGAAAACTTTATGCTCGATCGCTATGGAATTAAAGTTAGTAATAGTGCCATTAATGTCTTTACTACGGGGTCTTTAAACGGTGGTACGGGTAGCGGAATGTTAATCGATATAGGCTACTGTATTCGTAATTGGTTGCGAGGGGAAAGTAGTCCTTTGAGTACGGCAATTGTTCCCACTCCTGAAGCATTTGCGGGGATTAGTGTCGGCGATCGAGTTTTGGCTAATGGTTACGCTGCCCTGATGGAATTAAATTACTTTTCTGACTACAGAACCGAATATCATCAACAGTTTAGCAGCGGTTTAGTCGATGAAGTGGTTAGTAAATTACCCCCCTTTGACTTTACCTATTTAGTGGGGACAAAAAACGGAGAAGGTGATTTTAAACTCGGTCAAATTAGGGAAATGATCGCCCAAAATATTTTTCTAGATATGACCTCTGATTTTGCCCCTCATAAGCGTTCCATTAGAGATAATATTAAGGGTTCTTGGGCACAAGCTGACCCAGGGGGTCGCGGTTATCCTAAGCAATTTATGAGTTTTGGACTATCAACTATTGAAATTCCTATTGCCCAAATTCGTGCCTCCTTATCGGAACGTTTAGCCAAAGATTTAATTAATTGGTGGCTGAATGATTCCGTGATTTTACCCGCTCAAATGTTGGACTTAGTAAGAGGTGATATCCTCAAAAAAATGCGCTTGAGCGAAGGGGAATTAATTATGGATTTATGTGCCGACAAGGATCGCTCTTTAATTGCCATAATCTCCCAATGGACTAACGAAACTCGTCAGGAAATCAATCAAGATAATTGGCTCTCTTGTACCAAACAGGGTGTTAATATTTTAGGCAATGAACAGGGTAAAATTCTGCAATTTATTAATGATTATTTGACACCAAGAGTCGAGGAATTTAAACGCAATCATTTACTAGAATTGAGTCCCGATGAACGGCTGCACGGCGATTACCTGAAAAAGATTTATAGTAATCGGGATGAAATTATTCAACGGGGTAAAAAGTCCCTGGAAATAGAGTTTTATAATATCCTTGAGGATCGGAACCGTGGGGTAAAATTTGCCGAGAGTTTTATTGTTTTAGTACGACAAATCTTCACCGACATAGCGGAAAAATTCCGTCGCGATCAAGAACAGGTTTGGAGTCAAAACGAAAGTAAACGTCAACGAGAATATGATACAGCCTTAGCAGAAATTAATGATCTGAAAGATAAAATTCACATCTCGAAAAAAGATAAGATGGAACAATATTGTGAACAAGCTTTAACGGGATTGGAAGGCTATTTAATGGCCAATATTCAACGAAAAACCCGAGGTGCAGGAGTAGAGGTTATTAATCGTTTATTGGAACATCTTAATCAATTAGAAAGCCGTTTTAATCGCTTTCGTCAGAAATTAATTCAAAGTCGCGATCTATTTAATCTCCAAGCTAACCAACAGATTGATAGTGCCGATGCTTTGTTAATTAATGGGATTAAATTATTTGACAGACAAGAATTAAATGGTCTTTATCAAGACTTTATCGAACAATTTGCCTCCGGGATTGTCGGTAACAAAAACGCCTACGATACGGGTATGGATAACCTTTGTTTACCCCTCTCAGAAGAGATTTTAAAGCAATCTAGCCTCCTCTGGAAAGAAACGCGCCGCGCTGATGAAAATATGCGTTTATTTGACATAACCGAGATTGCCGATATTCGTCAAGGTGATTTTCAAAAAGTTATCCTAAACCAAGCTAATCAACTCCTACAAAATGCTCCTGCTAGTAGTCGCATTCAGCAGGAATTAGCCGCTTGCGATCGCTTGTTAAAAATCTATAACAACGATGCCGATATTATCAATAATCTTCGCATTGCCTACCAAAAATCGCGACCCCTAATTATGCTTAATCCTGCGGTTTTGCGGGGAAAAGATGCGGGTTTTACACCCCAATTAAATCAAAATATTGCCCTGATTGGAGGAAGAAATACCAGTAACCCGGCAGCCCAAAAAATTATTCCGAAACTGCGGGAATTTATCCCCAACGAAGACGATATTAAACCCTTGGGAGAAGTGGAAAAACATCGTCTTGTCTTCGTGCAGGAAATTGGCGGTTTTTCCCTGCGCTGTCTCGATGGAATGCGAGAACTGCGGCAATCCTATCAAGACTGGAAAGGAGAATTTATTCTCGCTAAACGCGCCCAACAAATGGGGGAAAATCGCGATTTACCTATCCCCGTGCATATCCAAAAGGAACCTCCTTTCTGGGATGTTTTTCCCGAAGATCCGAGTATTTATCAATTGGTGGTGACGTCCCGGGCTTTAAAAGTGCTTTTTCCAGAAGTCAATCGAGTCACTAATGAGAAAACAATTCGCTATGAAATTAAAACCGCAACGGGATTAAAAAAAGTCGATATCGCCACCAGTTGGGAAGATGCGGTACAGGTGTTAGAAGTAAAAGCTTGTCGCGAAGATAAGGAAAAAATTCAAAGTCAGGTGACAGCTAAGTTACAGGATTCGGCCACTCCGGAGAAAAAACAAGCTTTGTATCGGAATTTTATCGAATATTTACAACAACGTTCCGAGGAGTTGACAGGAGGAAAAGATAATACAGAATATAAACGGGAAGATGCAGTTATTTTGCAGTTAATCCATAACTATAAGTTGGATAGCGGTGGAGAAATTCCTCTTTCTCCGGTGACGGAAGTGGCTAACCCAGCTTTAATTATCTGCGGTAATTGTGGACACAAAAACCCGCCTTCGTCTAATTTTTGTTCTAAGTGTGGGGCAAAATTAGTTAAGTAGAAATTAGATTTTGGGTTTGATCCCCCCTGCCCCCCTTGATAAGGGGGGTGCCGATAGGCGGGGAGAGCCACCTTGATAAGGGGGGTGCCGATAGGCGGGGGGATCTACCTTGATAAGGGGGGTGCCGATAGGCGGGGGGATCTACCTTGATAAGGGGGGTGCCGATAGGCGGGGGGAGCCACCTTGATAAGGGGGATGCCGATAGGCGGGGGGAGCCACCTTGATAAGGGGGGTGCCGATAGGCGGGGAGAGCCACCTTGATAAGGGGGGAATCTGACAATTTTTAACACCTACCTAATTTAACGGAAAAAGTGGGGGTGTTAGCTGGACTAACATCCCCCAAAATGAAAATTTTCGGGAAAAATTGCCTAATAGCGAAAAAACTGGATTATAATAAGGTCTTTACTCAAGATTTTTGCTAACCGCTAACTGCCATAAAAGCCAATCAAAACCCCTGTTTATCGAGAGAAAAACCAATGGTAGCCACTTTAAAAGGACGAGATGTTTTAAGAATAACCGACATGAGTAGCGAAGAAATCAGCGCCCTACTCAATCTATCGGCACAGCTTAAAGCTGGCACTCTTAACCCTAGCTGCAAAAAAGTCTTAGGATTGCTATTTTATAAAGCCTCCACCCGGACCCGGGTTTCCTTTACCGTCGCTATGTACCAGTTAGGGGGACAGGTGATCGATCTTAATCCCAGTGTAACCCAAGTGGGGCGCGGGGAACCCTTAGCAGATACAGCCCGGGTACTCGATCGCTATCTCGATATTCTCGCGGTTCGCACCTTTAAACAAGAGGATTTAGAAGCTTTTGCTAATTATTCCCGCATCCCGATTATCAACGCTTTAACGGATTTAGAACATCCCTGTCAGATATTAGCCGATTTACAGACTATCCAAGAGACTTTTCAGACTTTACGGGGAATTAACCTCACCTATGTGGGGGATGGTAATAATGTCGCTAATTCTCTCCTCTTGGGTGGCGCTTTGATGGGGTTAAATGTGCGGGTTGCTTCCCCCGCAAACTATCAACCGGATGGGGAAATTGTCGCCAGCGCCCAAGCTATTGGCGAGAAAACCGGTAGTAAAATCTTAATTACCGACGATCCCGTTACGGCCGTAAAAGACTCTCAGGTGGTCTATACTGATGTCTGGGCAAGTATGGGACAGGAAAGCCTCGCTGATGCCCGAATTCCCGTTTTTCAGCCCTACCAAGTCAATGAACAGCTAATGAGTCACGCTGACAAAGACGCGATTATTCTCCATTGTTTACCTGCTCACCGCGGCGAAGAAATTACCGACGGGGCGATCGAGGGTGTACAATCAAAAGTCTGGGAGCAAGCGGAAAATCGGATGCACGCCCAAAAAGCTTTAATGGTGAGTTTATTGGGATTAATCTAGCTGCAGATGCTCAGTTACCTAAAATAATTATTAAACTACATAATCAATCATCCTAAGACCTGTCCGACACCGGAAGTTAACGCTAGGATTGATGGTAAGAGCAATAATCAGGGCAGCCTCCACACAAACTATATGTCAGACACCTCCGCAGTTAAAAAATATCTCGCCCATTGGTTTCAATTGGGAAAAAAAGTTATTTGTCCCAAAAACCAAGCTATGCTATTTCCGCTGCCAATTTTCAATGCTGATCGCTATTCGTCGGAGTTTGAAGATTGTTGGCAAAAAATGCTTGATCCTGAAAGTGGCGATTGTTACCTAGAAGGTACTCAACAAACTATCCGAGACTTACTTTCCCCTCAATGGGAATTTCATCCCTGCGCTCGTTGTACTATACCCGTACCAATTGAAGTGGTGGGACAATCGAGTTTATCCTGTCCCTGCCATGATTTGAGTAATTGGCCCAATTTAGAATTACCCTTACCCCATTTACCTGTCAATAGTCGAGAAAATCTCGATCGCATCCGGCAAAGATTGCTAAAAAATTCTCACCCACATTAACCGGACAAAAAGAGACGTTAGGGGTAACGTCTCGACAAAAGGGTTGATATTTAGGGTCTGCTGAATAAATCTAAAAACCTTGTTGGATAAGACTTTTAGACTTTTTTTTCCTCAAAAAGTGCCAGCCGTTGCGGGGATCGGGGGGAAAATTCAGGTACTTTTTCCCTGAAAATTAGGTAATTGACCCCCTCAAAATCGGTAAAACCCCACACCCCACACCCCACACCCCACACCCTGCCCCCAGGAAAAGCTTTTTCAGCAAACCCTATTTAACGATTTCTGCCAAAAAGATTGACTAAATCTCGCAATCTCTCGCTATGTTCTCCGGTTAAAGCTTCCTGACGATAGCGCCATGACCAATTCCCTTCTGCGACACTGGGGGTATTCATCCGCGCATCCGATCCTAAACCTAACACATCCTGTAACGGTACGATCGCCTGATTAGCCACGGAACTATAGGCCAGTCGAATCAGATCCCAAGCCACTCCCTGACCACTGGGAGCGCCAAGATATTGATAAAGTCGCGCTTTTTCGTAGTCATTGGCGTTATCTTGAAACCAGCCCACAGTGGTATTATTATCGTGAGTGCCGGTATAAATCACACAGTTGCGTTCGACGTTGAAAGGAAGATAGGGATTACCCGCGTCACCCCCAAAAGCAAAGTGGAGAATCTTCATCCCGGGGAAGGCAAAGTGATCGCGAAAATCTAAGACTGCTTGGTCAATATCGCCCAAATCTTCGGCAATAATCGGCAATTTACCTAAACGAGCGCCAATAGTATTAAAGAGATCATAACCCGGGGCCTTCAGCCAACGACCATTAATGGCGTTTTCCTGGCCAAAAGCCACCGCCCAATAGGCTTCTAATCCGCGAAAATGATCGATACGGATGATATCGACTAGGGAAAGAACCGCTTTTAAACGGCGTACCCACCAGTCAAAGCCCGTATTTTTGAGATAATCCCAGTTATAGAGAGGATTGCCCCATAATTGCCCCGTTTCTGAGAAATAATCCGGGGGAACCCCGGCCACTTCCAAGGGATTACCGGTTTGGGTATCTAGTCGGAAAACCTGCGGATTTGCCCAAACATCGGCGCTATTATGGGAGACATAAATGGGGATATCACCGATAATCTCGATACCGAGGGAGTTAGCATAGCGTTTTAAGGCTAACCACTGCTCAAAAAACTCAAATTGCAGGAATTTGTGCAGAAAAATCTCCTCTTGTAACTCCTGTTTCGGTGTTTCCAACGCACCCCAATGACGTTCGCGAATTTCTGTCGGCCATTCCATCCATGCTTTACCCGGGTAAGCGTGGGATAGGGCCATAAATAGGGCGTAATCCTCTAACCAATCGGCATTGCCAGCACAAAAGCCGGCAAACTGTTTGTAAAGAATTGTGTCAGAACCCTTGACAAAATTGCTAGCCGCCTTTCTGAGTAGGGGAATTTTCCAAGCGATCAATTTATCAAAATCCACTTGATCGAGGGGAAAATCGGGAATATCCTCTAAATCTGCGTCACTAAGCAGGTTTTTCTCCCGAAGAATATCGAGACTAATCAGGAGATGATTGCCGGCAATGGCACTAAAACTCATGTAGGGAGAGTTACCGTACCCTGTCGGGCCTAAAGGGAGAATTTGCCAGAGTTTTTGACCACTTTGAGCCAAAAAATCGATAAATTGATAGGCTTCCCTACCTAGTTCTCCAATCCCGTAACGACCGGGGTGACTGGTGGGATGAAGCAAAATACCGCTAGAACGGCTAAAAGCCATGAAAAAACCCCCTTATCAGTGATTAGGTTAGCAGTTATTAAGTGTTTAAAGCTGAATGCTCACTGCTATCTCCAAGCTAACCCGATCTCGATCGATAAGGGCAATACTTAACAACTTTATTAGACCTATAGGACACAATCAGGCATTACAGCCGTACCGTAACAGATCGTCTTTCCAGTTAAAAAGATTCCTTCGGATCACGTTCCACGTTACCCGGGTAGGTGAAACTGGCACTCGTTGCCGTCGGTTTGACGCGGCTCGATAGTTGGCTGATGGCCGCTCTTTCCTCTTGGGTGAGGGGGCGATCGATAGCTTGGAATTCGTAATATTGGTATTCGCTCATGGCGTGCAACCTATCTCAAGGTTTATGATCGATATGCTAATAATTGTACGGGGATAGTTAGGGTTTAAAGATAAATTCGACAGGACGGGCGCTCTCGGATGTATTAGGAATAGCAAGAATATGCAAATCGCCCGATCTTTACCGATAAGGAAAAAGTTCGGGTGATCGATCAGTAATTTCCCCGCATCGGTCTTTTCAAGAAATCTAATCTATTCCTTTGGATAGCGGCACGGTCAAAATCGATAGGATTACAATTTTTTTTGTTAAGCACTTTAGTGATCGTTGGATATTTCGGCGATTCATTGTCGGCTAATCGTTAAATTTTGTGAAAACAGCCTCATTCGTTGAGATTATCGGAGATAGACTAAGGACAGGTGAATAAGGGGGAAATAATCAGATTACTTGGGGGACAATTGCACAGATGAAATCGCCGAAACTTCATTAGGTTAAGAGTTTTGCCATTTGGAGGAAAGTTCAGATATGACGGATGGCTGCTGTTTGGTGAGGGATGGCACTGAAGCAGCTTGGTTCTGTGAGGGGGGCGAGGAAGCGGTTGGGACAGTAGAGATTGGCAAATTTAAATAGGGAGGAGTTCGCTAATGTCTGAAGAAAATTTAGAATCACTCAATAAACGCTTGGCTGCCTTAGAAGAAGAGAACAAAAATCTCCGTCAGCAGCTTAAAGAAGACGAAGAAATTTATGCCGAACGAATTGTTTTAAAAGCAAGAAAATACTTGTTCGACTGGCTAAAAATATCAGGGATATTCTTGGGAACATCTTCGGCCATTCTAGGGTTGGGATTAATAATGTGGGGAATGGGAACTTTTGAGGATTTTAAAAAGAAAATATCTAAAGAAATAGAAAACATTGATCTAAAAGAGCCAGTTAAACAAAGCGTAGATGAACTCCTAGCGGAACAAATCAATCAATATAGCCAAGAAACTCTGAAAAATACCATTGAATCTGAAGTAAAAAGTCGAGTTGCTAGAGAATTAGGGGAATCTGAGCCAAAATTTTTTGTTGTTGCAGGCTCTTCTAAAAAACCTTCTGATTTGGATAGACAATACGAAAGGGCTAAAGAAATATCTGGCAGTTATTTTGGCATTTCCAAGTATGAGGTGAGAATTTGTGATCCAAAAAAGCCATCTGATAACTACGCTTTAGTAATTGGTTCTGAATCGACTTTTACCGAGGCTGAACAATTAGTTAGACAAGCTATCGCTGATAACTTCCGAGCTACAAATACATACCCAATCTCTACAACTTCTGCCTTTTTTGATATCAATAAATGCCAGGTTATTCAAAAGGCTAATACTAATAGCTAGAAGCATACCTAAAATTTTCCTCGCCTTCATGGCCATCACCCATTCCCTCATCGCAGCAGCAGGCACATCCTTAATCATAGGAACTGCTGACCCAATGGCATTGGGTTTGGCTGTCCTGGGTTCGCAGCTTCCTGACATCGACACCACCACCTCAACCATCAGCAAAATCTTCTTCCCCCTCAGCAGCTTCATGGAAGATAGATTTCCCCACCGCAGTATCACCCACTCTCTTTTGGCGACGGGTTTGATTGCGGCTGTCTCCCTCCCCATCGGCTACTTCCTGGGCAATTAGCTGAGTGCGCTGCCGAAGGCACTCGCTGCGCGAGACCGCACTCTCGTTAGGTCATTTACTCGCCTGTTTCTCCGACTACTCTACTTCTGCTGGTAGTACAATTACGTTTAACGAGGAGTCGGCGATCGCTGTTTTAAGAGGGCAGTACGCAATTGGGACAGTAAACACCAAAATCGTTCAACCTGCGCCATTTAAGGGATGACCGTTCAATTTCCCCAAAACAGCCTGATGTTTCTGCCGCGCTGACCTTTCCTCGGTCGATGTGCGCTGGTTGCCGATAGTCGATAGGTGGATTTCGATAATCTCGTCAATTCTTTCGCTCGATGGCATCGAGTTCCCGACATATTTCGGCGGCCAGCCGATAATCCACACTTCCCGTTAAAGTAGCTCCGTCAAAGTGGCTGCCAGCATAGCAGCCGGGGTTATGGCAGCGGGGCAGTTTATCCCGGTTAAAGGTTTGAAAACAAGGGAAGCACAAGGTAAACTAATTATGATAAAACATTAATATAGAGGTTCTCACACCTGTGTGGCACAGTTAAACCTTTGCTGATTAAGCTTTTTAACATTGATAATGTACCTCCTGCGAACAGGAAATACTATAAATAAGCGGTAAAAATGAAATAAAATTAAGGGGAAAATTAATTATGCAACTAGAAGATTATTTCTTATTTATCTCCGAAGATGATATTAGAATCAAAGGTCATCGGCTCGGAATTGACAACGTACTCTTTTATTTCTTGGAAGGCTATACCCCAGAAGAAATAAATGCTATCTATCCCGATCTAAGTTTAGAGAAAATCTACGCAACTATTACTTATTATTTACAGAATCGGCAAAAAATTGATGCCTATTTATTGCGCCTCCAGAATTGGCGAGAGACTCGCTACCATGAAGCACTGAAAAATCCTTCGCCTCAACGAGAAAAGATGAGAAGAATTAAACAGCAAAGGCAAGATTCTGTCAAGGTATGAAAATCAAGTTTTTACTCGATGAAACCTTATCCCCCCGCTTGAAAGTCGCTGTCTTAAGGTTAAATCCAGAGATAGATATTTTACGCATTGGAGAGCCGAATACACCACCGTTAGGAACTCTTGACCCTGATGTTTTACAGTATTTAGGATTATCTCAACGACTCTTGGTGACAGATAATCGTACCAGTATGCCTGAACATTTAGAAGAATATTGGCAAAAAAATCAACAAATCTGGGGACTGTTTTGGATACGTCCCACAACAACAATGGGAAAACTAGCCGAAGAATTAATTATGATTTGGGAAACTACCGAAGCAGAAGAATGGATCGATATTGTCGATTGGATTCCTTTTTAATTAATGATATAATAAGATTATTGCCGTCCTTTTTATGCTTAATTATTAATTTGAATGACTCGCCAAATTCATGAACAATTTGCTAAGGAATATTTAGAGGAATTACTAACACCTCTAGGGACGATTAGAAAAAGTAAGAAAGTAAAAAGTGAGGTTCAAGAAATCGATGTCTGGTTTGAACCATTTAGCTCACCTCCTCCCACTGAGTTACCTTTAGGATTACTTGGAAAAATGGCGGCTACTTCCTGTTTGTTTGAACCTTTCCGCAATCCCCCGACCGAGGTAGAGATTCGCAGTTGTTTGTCAAAGTTATACACGGTTCATGGGGATGTCTTGAGAAAAGCGAAACGGTCAAACAAAACTCTAACAGACGCTGAACTACCAGTTCTCTGGATTCTAACGCCCACCTTTTCAGCTAGAATGATTGAAGATTTCGGGACTCACAGCGATGAGAGTAATTGGTTAACAGGGGTTTACTTTTTAGCGAAGTCTCTCAAAGCGGGTATCATCGTCATTCATCAATTACCAGTAAATGAAGACACCTTATGGTTGAGGGTATTAGGTAAAGGAGGAACTCAAAAACGAGCAGTTGAAGAGTTAGTTGAACTGCCAGAACGCAATCCTTTTCGAGAGAATTTATTAGAAATTCTGGCCAACTGGCGCAAGAATTTAGAGTTGAGAGATAATTTAAGTACCGAAGAACAGGAGGACATCATGAATCTATCACCAGCTTATTTACAACAAAGGGAAGAGTGGAAGCAAGAAGGGATACAACAAGGTAGTTTAGAAGAACGGTATTCCCTGATAGCCAGTCTTCTGGAAGGACGCTTTGGCAGCCTAGATTCGGAATTATTCAGTCTAGTAGAAAAGATTGCCCAACTTCCCATCTCGGAACGCACCGCTTTACTTCTTTCTTTAGCGAATTTATCCCGCGAGGAATTGTTGGAAAGATTGTAAATTTCGTTTCTCGCTCTTCTTACAGTCGTTCAACGATAACTGTTTTCCTTTTGTTTTTGCCGATAAGCTTCAAATTCGGGGTTACTGGCAAGAATTTGACGGACACGCTCGCGACTTATGCCGTATTTATCCCCTATTTGCTGATAGCTCAATCCTTGTCTATGGAGTTCTAAAAAATCGTAGCTTTTTTGCAGTTTTTCCTTTCTCTGTGCATCTCGTCTTGGGGTTGGACTCTTATCGCTAAGGTGTCCTACTATTTCCCTTCCCAACTCAGTCAAAGAATATTGAGAATCGTGGAAAATAACCAATCCTTGTTTTTCCAATTCTTTAAGTATTTTATGTACTCTGGTTAAATTATGAGCAGTTGTTGCCAATTGCCGAGATGGTTCCGAAAGTATCCGAATTGCCGAATCGATCTCAATCGGATAATCTAACATCCCTTTCAGAATCTGTTTCTGTTTTGCTTGGAGATTAGCGATCATCTCCTCTAAATGTTGAAAGTCTTCATTTTCATCCATCGGAATTACCATTTTAATAGACCTCTCCTTAGTCTGATAAAATCACAATCAGGGGATATTGTCAACAACTAACCGTAGCTTACCCAGTCGTTTATGTCTTGCTGATGCACTTTTTAAAAAATGGTGATAAACTCAACGGTACTGGGTACACTCTCCCTATCGGATGAATTTGAGAAAAAATCGAGAGAAAAAAACAATGAACGAACGAGAAACATCCAACAAAATTGAGGCGGGCGGGGGTTTTCCCGTATTGCAATATTGGGCAGAAAAAACTCTCTCTCCTCAAGGGGTTAAACTCTGGCAAACCTTGAATCATAAAAGTGCCTGTTTAGCTTGCGCTTGGGGAACGGGAGGACAAAAGGGCGGTTTTGTCAACGAAGCGGGGGAAAGTCTGCAACGTTGTCTCAAAAGTGTCGAGGCGATTACCTCCGAATTAATGCCAGGTATTAAAACTGATTTTTTTCAGACCTATCATCTCGCTCAATTACAGTCCTTAACTTCCCTAGAATGCGATCGCTTGGGTCGTTTCAGTTATCCCGTCCTCTTAAAAGCCGGAGAAAGTCACTATCAACGTATTAGTTGGGAAGAAGTGTATCGATTAGCCGAACAAGCTTTTCGTCAACCGTCCGAGACCATTGCCTCCTATAGTTCGGGACGTTCTTCTAATGAAGCCGCCTATCTCTTACAATTGTTTTTCCGGGCATTAGGAAGTAATAATTTAGCCGATTGTTCCGATCTCTGTCATGCCGCCTCGACCGTAGGCTTAAAACAGGTTTTCGGAACCGGAACTTCGATGGTCAGTCTGGAAAGTTTAAAACAAGCCGATTGTGTGGTGTTAATCGGTTCTAACGCTCCGGCTAATCATCCTCGCCTGATGAATGAATTAATTCAAATTCGTGATCGCGGCGGTAAAATTATTATTATTAACCCGCAAATTGAAGTCGGATTGGTCAAATTCTCCTCACCCGCTTTTCCGATTAAATCCCTATTGCGGGGCGGTTCCGATATTTCAACTCTCTACCTACAGCCGATACCGGGTAGCGATACTGCCCTATTCGTCGGATTACAAAAATCTTTAATTGAACAAAATTTAGTGCGGTGGGATTATCTCAAATCCCGTACAGAAAATTGGCAATCTGTTATAGATTATGCCCGACAAACACCATGGGAAACCATTACTAAAACCTGCGGTTTGTCCCGAGAAGAAATTGAAGCAACCGCCGCCCTTTTCGGCAATTTAGAGCGTGTGGTTTTCGCTTGGGCGATGGGGGTTACACAACAGGAAAATGGGGTAGATAATATTATCAGTATTGCCAATACCGCTTTAATGACGGGAAATGCTGGCAAAATCGGAGCCGGAACCATGCCAATCAGAGGTCATTCTAATGTACAGGGCTTCGGTTCTATGGGCGTTACAGTGAGATTACGTCAGGAAATCGCCGAGGCACTTGCTCAACTTTTAGGAAAGCCATTAAATATAACCGGCGGTTATGATACCAGGTCATTAATTGAAGCTGCCGAACGGGGAAAAATTAACACTCTTTTCTGTTTGGGAGGTAATCTTTATGGAGCAAATCCAGATTTAACTCAAGCCAAAAAAGCCTTAGCTCAAATTGATACGATTTTTTATGTAGCTACTAAGCCAAATTTAGGACATTTCCAGGGATTAGCCCGACAAAATACGATAATTTTACCCGTCTTCGCTCGTTTTGAAAATCCTCACCCGACAACCACCGAATCGGGCAATAATTTTGTCCGTTTTAACGAGCGGGGAAGCAGTCATCTACAGGGTTCCCATGTGGATATCATCTCGGAAGTAGAACTGTTAACAAATATTGCCGTCAAGGTTTTAGGCACAAACCCGATTGATTGGTCGAGATTACACGACACCGCCTATATTCGTCAGTTAATCGCCAAAACGATTCCGGGCTATCAAAAAATCGGGCAATTAGATCAAACCCGAACAGAATTTACCATTAGCGGACGGATTTTTACCGAACCCCATTTTCCGACCTCAACCGGAAAAGCGCAAATGTCCGTCACCCCTTTACCCACTTTAAAAGCGCCGCAAAAGCAAGATTTTAACCAACCGGAAAATGCCCCCGGAATTGCCCTGATTCTCGGAACAGGACGCAGTTATGGACAACATAATACCGTCGTTTATCAAGTGGGCGATAAATACCGGGGAATGCCTCACCGTCATTGTTTATTAATGAACGTCGAAGATGCCAAAAAAGCGGGCCTTCAAGAACATCAACGAGTCACCGTCCAAGGAGATGCCGGCAAATTAGAAAATATCGAACTTATTTTCGGTCCGATTCGCGAAGGTGTTGGCTTTATGTTCTATCCCGAAGCCAATGTTTTATTCAAGGCTAAAATCGACCCTCGCTGTGGAACCCCCGCTTATAAACGAGTTCCCGTCTGGGTTTTTTAGTTATCAACTCCTCTAATTTTCTTTTTTGGAAATAATGAAATAGAGTTAAGCAGGTAGGCAAAATTATTTGTAGGATGGGTTAGGGGTAGCGTAACATGAGCAGGCGTTGGGTTTCATGCTTCAACCCAACCTACGTTCATCTTATATTTAGTTCCACCCACCCACTTTTTTGGAAATAATGAAATATAGTTAACCAAGCCAACCAACGAATTGAGCAGAATGAAAAAGCTATGGTCGGTTTGATCGCATTTCTGTTATCTTCTTCTTACCGTCATTAAAGTAAGTAGCCATGGACAAGTTTTTACTAACCTTATTAAGCATAGCAAGTTTATTGGCCGTCGCGATGGCTACCCCTAGCATTGCAAGTCCCGCATCTGGAACGACGAACTTGCAACTAGCTCAAAATCCTAACTGTAACAATCCCCAGACTCAAAGCGAAATGAACATTTGTGCCAGCATCGCTTATCAAAACGCCGATCGCAAGTTAAATCAAGTTTATCGACAACTACTGCCAAAACTGTCAGCTGCTCGCAAACAAAAATTAATTACCGCCCAACAAGCTTGGATTAAGTTTAGAGACAGCAGTTGCGAATTTGAAAGAAGTGCCTATGAGGGAGGCTCTCTAGCTCCCATGATTTACGGTAATTGCTTGGCAGCTGTCACCGAGCAGCGTACCAAAGATTTGCAAAGATATTTAGAAAATAGCGATCTCTAAGTCAGAATCGCCGTTGATATTACCGATAATTCCTTAGACGTTTACTGCACAACAGCCTAAGCGGGTGAGGGGAATCGAACCCCTATCATTAGCTTGGAAGGCTAGGGTTTTACCACTAAACTACACCCGCATTTTCTTAGCACTTTCGTTAGCATAACACGAATTGCCAATTTTTACAAGTAGGGATTTTCAGCTTGTGAATCGCCCCTAGATGGTCAAAAATTGCCTAAAAATCCCGATCGCTCGGTTATTTCCCCGATTTGGCTAAAAGTTTTCTCCACGCGATCGAGGTCTAATTGGGAGAAATTATCGATCGCCCAGTTAGACACTCTCTGCATAAAATGGAAGGGGTAGGTATGAGCGATTCCCACCACCTGCATTCCCGCTCTTTTTGCCGCTTCGCAACCAGCAAAAGTATCTTCAATCACCAGACATTCCCAGGGTTGCAACTGTAGATTAAAATTCCAACGATTGAATCTTTCTACGGCCAGTAAATAACCATCCGGTTGAGGTTTACTGGTGCTAATCTCATCCCCGGTGACAATGACACTAAAGTAATCCCCAAGGCCCGTCTGTTGCAAGATCGATTCTACTTCCGAGCGTATTGCTCCCGTCACCAAACCGATTTGTAGATCCCTGGCCTTAACCCGTTTTAAAAAAGAGTATATCTCTTCATAAATAGGAAGTTTCTCTAATTTTTCTAATCTTTCTCGGTATAAACTGGTTTTTTTGTTAATTAACTTGGTCAGATACTCCTCGGTTACTTGACGACCGCGACGGTTGAGAACATTACGCAAACAGACGCGATCGCTTCTTCCCAGACATAACTCCGCAAATTCCGACCCTAGGGGCAGCAAATTTTCCCCGAGCAAGATTTCATTGATTAACTCTTGATGGATCGGTTCATCATTGATGATCACCCCATTAAAATCGAACAGAACAGCCTTTAACATCAATCTTAGACAGAAAAGCTAATAAATACTATAGCGGTTTTCACGGAAGTTACTACCGATTGAAACGCTGAAACGACTATCTATCAAGGGATTTACTACACCCTATTAGACTGAAAACCGCTAGATCAGTTATCAGTGACTACCGCCAGTCGTCGGTGGCTTAAAATCAGAAAGATTTTAATTTTTATCCCCTTGAAAGGGGAGGCTTGTTACCTCTTGTTCTTAGTCAAGGGATCGGCTAAGATTGTGATAGACAATTTCCAGTCAAAGAGATGAATCAATTAAATTGAAGATAGATTCTGTCTTTGATCCCCCCTTCCCCCCTTGATAAGGGGGATGTCTGGCAATTTTTAACACCTACCTACTTAAAAGAGATGAATCAATTAAAACCCAAACTCGTCAATTATCCGGATTGGGATCGAAAAGAACAAATTAA
>NZ_JASJFB010000532.1:0-3129 GCF_030065455.1 Microcystis sp. M53602_WE12
ACGTGGCGACAATTTGTTTCGGTTTAGCCGCTAGTATGGGAGCATTCCTGCTTTGTGGCGGCGCAGCAGGTAAACGGATGTCCCTACCCAGTAGCCGGATCATGATTCACCAACCCCTCGGCGGCGCCCAAGGTCAAGCTAGTGATATCGCCATCCAAGCCAAAGAGATCCTCTATATTAAACAGAGACTCAATACCATGCTGGCTCACCACACTGGTCAACCCTACGATCGCATCGCTAACGACACCGAACGGGACTTTTTCATGTCGGCCGTCGAAGCCAAAGAATATGGGTTAATCGATCTGGTGATTTCCCGTCCCGAACTGCCCGATCCTACCGTTCCCGTTACTTCCCTGTAAATAAACTATGTCTAAGTACGACTCCCACCTCAAGTGTTCATTTTGCGGCAAATCCCAGGAACAAGTGCGAAAATTAATCGCCGGGCCGGGGGTCTATATCTGTGACGAGTGTGTGGAACTGTGTAACGAAATTCTCGATGAGGAATTGATGGAACCGCCCAGTCCGGTCGCCCCAGTGGAGGAACGTCCCAACAAACGGCGATCGGGCCAAAACAAAACCACTTGGGAACAAATTCCCAAACCAAGAGAGATTAAAAAATACCTCGATGACTACGTTATTGGTCAAAATGAGGCGAAAAAAGTGCTTTCGGTGGCCGTTTATAACCATTACAAACGCCTCAAAGATATCCAAACCCAAAAAGCCGGTGGCGGTAGTCCAGAAGATAGCATCGAACTGCAAAAATCCAATATTCTGTTAATTGGTCCCACAGGATCGGGAAAAACCCTTCTAGCTCAAACTCTGGCTAAAATCCTCGATGTACCTTTTGCTGTCGCTGATGCCACCACTTTAACCGAGGCCGGTTATGTGGGGGAAGATGTGGAAAATATTCTCTTGCGTCTGTTACAAGTGGCAGATTTAGACGTGGAAGAAGCGCAGCGGGGCATTATCTACATCGATGAAATCGATAAAATTGCCCGCAAGAGCGAAAATACCTCGATTACCCGGGATGTGTCCGGAGAAGGGGTACAGCAAGCTTTACTGAAAATGTTAGAGGGAACGATCGCCAATGTTCCCCCCCAAGGCGGCCGCAAACACCCCTATCAGGATTGTATTCAGATTGACACCAGCAATATCCTGTTTATCTGCGGTGGGGCGTTTGTTGGTTTAGATAAGGTGATCGATCAGCGTCTCGGTAAAAAATCCATGGGCTTTATTCAACCAGGAGATGGCCAAGCTAGTAAGGATAAGGTGGCGGCAGGGTTATTAAAACAAATGACTCCCGATGATTTAGTCAAATTTGGCATGATTCCAGAGTTTGTCGGTCGGATTCCCATCCTAGCGGCCCTGTCACCCCTGGATGAGGAAGCTTTAATCGCTATCCTGACCCAACCCCGCAACGCTTTGGTGAAACAGTATCAAAAACTGTTGAAGATGGACAATGTACAGTTAGAGTTTAAATCTGATGCCGTCCTAGCGATCGCCCAAGAGGCCTATCGTCGCAAAACCGGGGCCCGGGCCCTACGGGGTATTGTCGAGGAATTAATGCTCGATGTCATGTACGAATTGCCCTCGCGCAAAGACGTGAAACGATGTTTAATCACCCGCGAAATGGTGGAAAAACGTTCCACGGCAGATCTATTGGTTCATCCTTCCTCTCTACCCAGTCAAGAATCCGCTTAAGGGGAAAAATCGAGGTTAACCATGCTGAACACCGTTCCCGCGATCGTCAAAGAAGGCCGGATCGAACTCCTCGAATCTGTGCCGATTCCAGAGGGTACTAGGGTTTTAGTCACCCTTATCCCGGAGGAGACAAACTCGGATTTCTGGCAAAAAGTCAGCGAAACTGCACTGGCTAAGATTTGGGATAATCTGGAAGACGACATCTATCATGAAAACTCAAATAATCGATAAAACAATCACTGTTCGCGGTGTTCCCCACTATTACGAGTGGATTCGGCAATCGGAATCTGTTGAGAAAAAGCCGGTGATGGTGTTTATTCATGGTTGGGGAGGATCGGGACGCTATTGGCGATCAACTGCTGCGGCAATTTGCGATCGCTTTGATTGTTTATTGTACGATATGCGCGGTTTTGGTCGGTCTAAATTGCCGGAAAAATCCCCCGATCTTTCCTACGATTTAGAAGAATATGCCCTTGATTTGGCCTTGTTTTTAGATAGTTTGGAAATTGAAAAAATCTATCTCAATAGTCACTCTATGGGGGCATCGGTGGCGACTTTTTTTATTACTATGTACCCCGAAAGAGTGGTCAAAGCAGTTTTAACCTGTAATGGCATTTTTGAGTATAATAAAGCGGCTTTTGCTGCCTTCCATAAATTCGGTAAGTATGTGGTACAGTTTCGTTATGATTGGTTTTTAAAAGTACCTTTTGCCGATCGATTATTTATGGCGAGATTTTTGCATCGATCGATCCCAAAATCAGAAAGAATTGCTTTTTTAGAAGATTTTTTAGCGGCGGATTACGATGCCGTCCTAGGCACAATTTATACATCTGTGAGTAAAAAGGCAGTGGAAATTATGCCTGGTAAATTTGCTGAGATTAAGGTACCAACTCTTTTAGTATCAGGGGAAAAAGACATTATTATTCCTGCCAAAATGGGCAAAATGGCGGCGGATTTGAATAATAATATCCAGTATGTGGAGATGGCTAATACCGCTCACTTTCCCATGTTAGAAGATGCCCCTACTTATCTAAGAAAATTGCAAGATTTTTTAGAAATTAATTAGGGTTTGCTAGGGGAAATGAGTTTCTATGATGTGACTGACAAGTATATTGAAGTTCTTAAACCAATTGTGACTTCTAAGGGAGTGCATTTGATTTTAGTGGAGGAGATACTTCAGCCAGAGTTAAATGATCAGTTGCGTTTTCAAATTGGGTCAGAGTTGTTTGGCGAGTGGCTTAAGGACAAGGTTGGAGTAGTTCAACTCATCAATAAAAGTAAATAGAAGCTATTTTCAGTAGATTTTTTATCCGAAAATAGCTTCCTATTTAGAGACAGAAACATCAGGTTTACCTAGGTAAATCCTAGTCTTTTGTCTCAAAATAGAATTTACACTGTAAATTCTATTCTAAAATTTTCTTTACACCC
>NZ_JASJFB010000873.1:0-12605 GCF_030065455.1 Microcystis sp. M53602_WE12
ATCGCAGTGACAACTCAAACCCCCCTTCCCACCCCCCAAGAGACTTTGCCCTCAGAGTCCTTCACTAATAGCCTTAATCGTCAAATAATCATCATTCTTGACTTTGGCTCCCAGTATTCTGAATTAATCGCCCGCAGAATCAGGGAAACGAACGTTTACTCCGAAGTTCTCTCCTATCGTACCAGTGCCGAACAATTGGCACAAATCAACCCGAAAGGAATAATTCTTTCGGGCGGCCCCAATTCCGTCTATGATCCTGGAGCGCCCCACTGTGATCCCGAAATTTGGAATTTAGGTGTACCCGTCCTCGGAGTTTGCTACGGGATGCAATTGATGGTACAGCAGTTAGGGGGCAGGGTAGAACGGGCAAAACGGGCCGAATACGGCAAAGCATCCCTATTTATCAACGATCCTACCGATTTATTAACCAATGTCGAGGACGGTTCCACCGCTTGGATGAGTCACGGGGATTCCTGCGTGGAATTGCCCGCGGGTTTTGAAATTCTCGCTCATACCGATAATACCGATTGTGCGGCCATTGCCGATCACAAGAAAAAACTCTTTGGAGTGCAGTTTCACCCGGAAGTTGTCCATTCTGTGGGAGGAATCGCCTTAATTCGCAATTTCGTCTATCATATCTGCAAATGCGAACCCACTTGGACCACGGAAGCTTTTGTCGAGGAATCGATCCGAGAAATTAGGGCAAAAGTGGGCGATAAGCGAGTTTTATTGGCTTTATCCGGCGGTGTGGACTCCTCTACCTTAGCATTCCTCTTGCATCGAGCGATCGGTGATCAACTAACCTGTATGTTTATCGATCAGGGATTCATGCGTAAGGGTGAACCAGAACGATTAATGCAGATATTTAACGAGCAATTCCATATTAGAGTCGAGTATGTCAACGCTAGAAAGCGATTTTTAGCGCAAGTGGCCGGTGTCACGGATCCCGAGGAAAAGCGCCGTCGTATCGGCCATGAATTTATTCAGGTGTTTGAAGAAGAATCGAATCGTTTGGGACCCTTTGATTATCTGGCCCAAGGAACTTTATATCCCGATGTGATTGAATCGGCCGATAGTAATGTGGATCCCAAAACCGGGGAAAGAGTCGCGGTTAAAATTAAAAGTCATCATAACGTTGGTGGACTGCCGAAAAATCTCCGGTTTAAATTAGTCGAACCCCTGCGAAAATTATTTAAGGATGAGGTGAGAAAATTAGGTCGATCGATCGGTCTTCCGGAAGAAATTGTTCGTCGTCAACCTTTCCCCGGCCCCGGTTTAGCGATTCGCATTTTAGGGGAAGTCACCGCAGATAAATTAAATATTTTGCGCGATGCAGATTGGGTAGTGCGCGACGAGATTAATAAGCAGGGAATGTATCACGATTTCTGGCAAGCTTTCGCGGTTTTATTGCCTGTCCGCAGTGTGGGAGTGATGGGAGATCAACGCACCTACGCTTATCCCATTGTCCTACGTTTAGTCAGCAGTGAAGACGGAATGACTGCCGATTGGTCCCGGGTTCCCTATGATTTATTGGAGACAATTTCTAATCGTATTGTC
This sequence comes from Microcystis sp. M53602_WE12, assembly GCF_030065455.1. Taxonomy (NCBI): domain Bacteria; kingdom Bacillati; phylum Cyanobacteriota; class Cyanophyceae; order Chroococcales; family Microcystaceae; genus Microcystis; species Microcystis sp. M53602_WE12. The sequence continues at coordinate 1,558 of NZ_JASJFB010000873.1, forward strand.
AATGAAGTTAAGGGAGTTAACCGCGTGGTTTATGATATTACTTCTAAGCCTCCCGGAACTATAGAATGGGAGTAGTATTGAATTATTGATTGATTGTTAGTCCCGTCCAAATATTGGGGCGGGATTTTTGCAGAATAGACAATTGAGGAGATTAATTACTACCATGGCACAGTTAGAGATGTGGGAAGAAATAGAAGCGGTGGATTTTGCGGAAGAAGAAGAAGATATTGAAGGAGAATCAGCAAACCAAAAAAAGCTACAACTCAAAGAAATCTCCGAGACTGTTGTTGCTGGAAGTGATTGGACTACCGCAACGATCCGCGATCAATTAATTCGAGAAAATATTCAACTCAATCCGCGCTTTCAAAGACGAGATGCTTGGAGTATTACTCGTAAAAGTCGATTTATTGAATCCGTAATTCTAGGGTTTCCAGTCCCACAGATTGTCTTAGCTACTAATAATAAGGAAAAAGGGAAATTTATCGTTCTTGATGGCAAACAACGCCTACTAACAATTTTACAGTTTTATGGTGACAGTGACACACCTAATAATAGTTTTACTTTAAAAGATTTAGAATTTTTAGATAATCTCAATGGCTGCCAATATCAAGATCTAAAAAATGACTTCAATTTAAATGATTTCTTAGACCAACTGGATAATCAAACTATCCGCACGATTGTTATCCGTAATTGGAAAACGGAGAGTTTCCTCCATAAAATTTTTCTGCGTCTCAATCTGGAAAATACCCCTTTGTCTTCTCAAGAATTAAGACAAGCATTACACCCAGGAGGTTTTATTAATTTTTTAGATGATCGAGCGATCGAAAGTCAAGCATTAAAGAAAATATTTAAATCTTCCTATCCCGATTTCCGGATGCGCGACACTGATATACTATTGCGTTATGTAGCTTTTCATTATTATTTATCCGATTATCGAGGTGATGTTCAGATGCTTCTAGATAAAACCTGTCAAAATTTCAATCAAGAATGGGAAAAACGCTCAGATGAAATTATCAATGTTGTTGATCAATTTGAAAAAGCTGTCCAAACAACAATTAATATTTTTGGAGAGAAAAACTTTTCCCGTCTCTGGCTGCCTGAATCGGCAACTTATCGAAGTCAGTTCAATCGAGCAATTTTAGATGTGATGGTTTTTTACTTTTGCGATGATCTAATTAGAGCAGCTGCCGAGAAAAACAAAGAACAGATAGAAAATGCTTTTAAAGAATTATTATCTAACCCTGACAATGAATTTAGGAACTCGGTAGAAAAAACTACTAAAAGTATTAGAGCAACTTACAATCGTTTTCATTTATGGGGTCAAGCTTTATCAAAAGTATTAGATATTAACTTCAATATTCCTCAGATGGAAGACAATCGTATTATTTTTAAGGGGTTAAGATAGTTAGTTTTTTTACTATGCCGAAATCTCTAAGATTTAGACAACTAACCAAAGAATTGAATCGACTAAAAAAACAATTCCTACCTCGTAAATTTAGCGAGATAAATGAATATTCTGAAAGACAATTAGCTTTAACTTTTGCCTATCGAGTTTTTGCTCATGCTGAGATTGAATCTTATCTTGAAGATCGAGTTTGGGATACAGTACAGACAGCAAAAAATATCTGGGATAATCAAGGTAAAGCTGGTCGAGTTTTGTTATGTGTAATCGCTTTTTCTGGTCAAGAAATGGCAGCTCCTCCCGACACCCTTACTCCTCTTAAAGGTAAGAAAAATCTGCCTGAAGATAAACTAAAAATAACTAAAAAAATTGACATAGCGATTAGATGTTTTAAATCAGTTATCGATCAAAATCATGGGATTAAGGAAACTAACCTATTAAAATTACTCTTACCAATCGGCATCGATAGTGATGAATTAGATCAAGTTTGGTTACTAAATATGGATACTTTTGGAGAATAACGCGGTGAAATCGCTCATTCTTCGGCAATAAAAACGAAAAAAACGCCTAACCCTGCCGACGAATTAGAAAGAGTTAAACAAATTATTCAAGAATTAGAGAAAGTCGATCAATTGATTACTAACTTGCTCAAGTAATTGCACTCTTAATAAAACTTAAAGTGTTAACTATATCAGAAATATAGTATAATGAAAGGCAGACAATAGAGAGCTAATCATCAAAGTGAAACATAGACCAATTGCGATCGATTTATTTGCCGGCTGCGGTGGGATGTCCCTTGGTCTAGAAGCGGCGGGATTTGATATTGCTGTAGCGGTGGAGTTTGATGCAGTCCATTCCTTGGTTCATCATTTTAACTTTCCCTATTGTCAAACTATTTGCCGGGATATAGCCAAAGTAACAAGTAGAGAAATATGGGAATTATTAAAACTAAAAGGCTATGCCACCGATGTTAGCTTAATTGCCGGTGGACCCCCCTGCCAAGGTTTTTCACTGATTGGTAAACGACAAATAGATGATCCTAGAAATTCTCTAGTATTTGAATATCTGCGGATTGTAGGGGAAATTAAACCCAAGTATTTTATTTTTGAAAATGTCCCCGGCATGGCTACGGGTAAACATAAACAATTTTTAGAGGAGTTAATCTCTGAATTTGAAGCTATTGGCTATACAATTAATCAGCCAATTAAAATCCTTGATGCCAGTGAATATGGCGCACCACAAAAGCGCAGAAGATTAATCTTAATTGGTAGTCGAAAAGACGTGACGATGGCTAAATATCCCTTAGCCAAGACCGTCGATTTGAACTCAGCCAAAAAATCAGCTTTTACCAGCGTCTATGATGCGATTTCAGATTTAGAATTAATACCGGCCTTTATCGATACTGATTTAGGCATACCTGCATCAAAATTAGATTATAGTGGTAAGAGGAAAAAATATTCAGTGCAGCCAGGGGATATTTTTAAACTTTGTCATCAAAGAACAGTAGATACAAAAATCTATGGACATATAGGCTCAGTTCATACCCAAAGATCAATTGATAGATTTATCGTAACCGAACCGGGTACAGTGGAACCAAAAAGTCGCTTTTTAAAGCTTTCTCCCACTGGTTTATGTAATACTCTCCGGGCCGGAACTAATAGTGACAAAGGGGCCTATACTGCTCCTAGACCCATTCACTATTCTATTCCTCGTTGTATTACTGTACGAGAAGCCGCCAGATTACATACATTCCCCGATTGGTTTCAGTTTCACCGCACAATATGGCATGGTTTTCGTGAGATTGGTAACGCGGTTATTCCGCTATTATCGAAAGAACTTGGCTCTTCTGTGATGGGAGCAATGAATATTAATCCAGCCAATTTCAACCGAGTTATTTTAGAAAAAATGCCAGCGGAATTATTGCTGTATAATATGTCTCAGGCATCAAACTATTGGGGCATCCCCGACGATGTTATCCCGAAAAGAAAACGAGGTGTATCTTAGAGACTGTTCGGTATTTAAATTATACCAAGTCCGTTAGCTGCCAATCGAACTTTAAAAACTCGCTCCCATCTTCCCACTCTCCTATACTTTTTAAACAGGATTTACTATCATTTTTATTATTCGGGAACCGTCCACCAAGCGAGAGCAAAAGCTTGTTCTTTCTCGTTAACTTGTTGACGATATTGAACCCGAATTTTATAGTTTCCAGAGATGGGTACAGGACAAAAAATATGCTCTAAACTATCACTATCACTCAGGGAAGCACAGGTGTATTTAGCATTATTATCCTCCTGGGCAGGTAAAAGATAAACATCTAAATTATTCAGTCCGCGATCCCGGAAACTTTCATCGATATCATAGAGATTATTGCGGTTAGTATCGATTAGTTCTACCAAACGATCCCAAGCCAAAGTTATCGAAACAAAACTATTAGCTTTTAAGGGCTTCTCTAGGGCATAATCTTGATAACCATTAGCGGTAACTGTAGCGTAATCCCAACCAATAGGAGGAATAGATTCTGCGGCAGACCATTGACCATTACTAAACTGTGTGTAGGTGCGAAAAGTGTTAAGATGTCCCGTCCCCATCTGCATATCTAAAGGAATTTTCGGATCTTTATAAGCATCGGACTCTAACCAAGTTTTTTGATCCTTAGTTAAGACCGTCCGTCTCATACCTAACCGTAACCCATCCCCCGTATCTTTAATTTTATCGGCAGCATTAAGCATTACTGCCTTCATCACTTGATGATGACGAGAATCGACGCTCCAATGGGGATTTTTTTGATTAATTTGTTGATCGCCGTATTCTTGTAAAAGTGCCACGGATGCTGTAATATGAGGAGCGGCGAAACTGGTGCCACTAACAGTATTTAATTTACCTTTGAGGTCATAAAGCTCTATTTTATTGCCGGGGGCAACTAAATTAATTGACCGCCGCAAACCATCATTAATTTCCCGTTTAATTAAACTGCGACCAATACCCACTGGCAAAGCACTAATATTAGCAAAATCAACTTTAGTGAATTTTCCTTCTCTTGTCGCTGTATAAGCGGTAGTAATGCCGTTAAAATGATCGGTGGGAATGGGAATTCCTCCCTTACCTTGATTACCAGCAATTACATAAAGAACATCATCAACTCGCGATGACCAATCAACACATTGAGTTAATAAAGCTTGACCATCTAATTTTGGTTCCTGTCTTTGATCTCTTTGCAAAGATTCCCCAAAACTAAAGTTAATCGCCCGCACATCACCGCTATTTTGTCGGGCAATATTTTGACTAGCCAGACATTCTTCCGGTTGTCCGCCGCGTCGCAAAGAACCCACCGCCCCCGAATATAATCTCGCTTTTGGGGCCACTCCGGGGATTTTTTTATCATCACTGACCATTACCGTTGCCACCATAGCGGCGTGATTATCTAGATAGGTGTTGGGTTTGGCAATTTGATCGCGAAAAAAAACACCGGCTAATTTATAGGGAGGCTGCCAAGCTGCCACTTTATCATAACCGAACTGCGCCGGTCGGCCGATTTCCACTTGACCGATGGCAATTTTTCGCCCTAATAAATTATAGGGTTCCGCCCGCAAGCGATCGGCATAAATTCCCTGTTCACCGATGGAATTAGAAAGAACTAGGGAAGGAAGCAGAATTATCGTTACTACTAACCCGACGACAAACCAAAACCCTCTTTTCATCATCAGCAATCCTGCGGCAGTAAGGTGATACCAATCCATTCTAAGACAGAAATCTCAGGAGTGAATCTCACATTTGCAGAAATACCGACAATCAGCAATTATTAGTAACTCTTAAATTATTACAGATATATCAGCAGCTGGCTGTAAGCATCCCACCGAAAAGCTAATGCGCTCCGGGGTTTGGGGGCGGCGCCACGCCCCCAACGGGGGGTTTGGGTAGGGTTGATTCATGAATCAACCCTACGATGAATCAACCCTACGATGAATCAACCCTACGATGAATCAACCCTACGATGAATCAACCCTACGATGAATCAACCCTAGGGGTTTGGGGGGTAGAACCCCCCAAAAGCTTGGATTGAGGGAAAAAATCGAAAGTAATGCCCGACTTTAGCAGAGAGTTTCCCCTTAAAAATCCCAACTTAGTAGATTTACAAAAATGAGATGCACCCAATCTCAGAAAATACCTAAATCTCTTTTTTGGCTAGGCGGGATGGTAATAAAAAGCCACTGCCAAGATTAAATAGGTGGCTAGTAATAGGGTTCCATCTAACCAATTGGAACGACCGGTAAAGCTGATTAAATTAGTAACAATCACCGCTACAATCAAAGCCACCACATTAAAGGGATTAAAATTTAAATCCATCGGTTGCTGCCAAAATTGACCGATAAAAACTAATAAAGGTGCCACGAATAAAGCCACCAATAAACTATCCCCCATCGCCACGGAAACCGTTAAATCCATCTGATTTTTTAGGGCTAATTGAGTGACGGTAACTATTCCAGAAACATCGCTAATTAAAGGAATGAAAATCACCCCGATAAAGAGAGGAGTGAGATTAAATCCTTCCATCACCGATTCCACTACATCAACAAATAAATCCGACTCATAAGCTACAGCTACGGTGGAAGTAAGCAGCACAAGTAACCAAATCCAGACTTGAGCTTTTTCTTCCTCACTAACCTGATTGTCGGGGGTATTTTCATTACTTAATCCCACTTCGTAGAGATAGCTATGGGTTTTGAGGGAAAATAATAAAGTTAACCCGTAAACTATTAATAAAACCGTGGCGGTGACTAGGGAAAGACTGAGAATATCGGCAACTTCCACCACGTTAGAAGTATATATTACCAAAGTTGGTAAAGCGATCGCTATTACTGCTAAAGTCATGGAAGAACCATTTACCCGCGCTAAAATCGGTTTAAATTCCTGCTCTTTGTAGCGAATTCCTCCCGTGAGCATTCCCATGCCCATAAATAATAATAAGTCGCTGAGAATACTACCGGTAATACTGGCTTGTACGATGTCCACCAAGCCTTTTTTTAGGGCAATTAAGGCAATAACTAAAGTGGTAGTATTGCCGAAGATAGCATTAACTAATCCTCCCAAAGTTGGCCCGGTGACTACGGCAACTCTTTCCACGGCCGTACTTAACCAAATTGACAGGGGAATGATCGATAAAGCGGCAGTGATAAAAATAGCTTGATCTCCCCAATTAAGACGACTAGCGACCACCGATAGGGGAATAAATAATAGGAAAGCAAAGGAGACAATTTTTCTTAAATTCATGGGTTATTAATGGCGATTTCCCCCACCATTCCCGCTTCAGCATGACCCGGAATAGTACAGATTAATTTATACTTACCGGTTTTGAGAGGAACTATTACCCATTCTGCTTGTGCATTAGGTTTTAATTCTAGTTCGTGAATCGCCCCTTTAATCTCCACTTTTCCCGCTTCAACTTTCTGCGTCCAACTAGCATCAGCGAAGTCTTTTGCGGTAAAATAATGTTTAGTGGGACTGGGATTATCGAGAATTAATTTGTATTTTTGTCCGGCAATAAAGTCTAATTGACTAGGAAAGAATTTTAATTCTCCTTGCCCGGAGCCTAGACTAATTTTAACTTCTAGAGGGGCGGATCCGGCGCAGGCCGGAAAAGTCACTAACCAACAACTAATTAAAACTATTACTACTGCCACAAATTTTTGATAGATATCCTTGCCAGCGAAGTAGGGATTAGAATTCATTTTGCTCCTCCAGCTTATAATAGAGAAAATCTGGCGGCTTTTAAGTAGCTAGACACAATCAATTACACATATCTAACTACTTCTTGCCTTTTGCCTATCCTAACCAAGAAATTAATTTTGCACAACTACTTAGGATAATTTTACAACAAGTGGTGATTATTACTGGCTCTCTTCCCTTCCATTCCCTAAAAGTCCCTTGGCCATGGTTAAAACCGCGGGACTTCTAGCCACTGTCAGTTAAATCGACAAAATTAATCTAAGCTATCGGGAGAATGGGGATAAAGTTGTTCTGCTTCCGGACAATCTTCCGAGACATTAATATCAGGATTCGTCCGCGACACCGATGCCAGTTTTCTGCTCACCGCACCGATACTTTCTAAACGCACCATTTCTTCCCAAGAACTAATTTCGTCTTCTTCTTCTGTTTCGTAGCGAATGGTGACGAGATCGCTTTCTAGATCGACAATACGAGCATTATCAATCCATCTTTGCTGATCGCGCAAGAAAATGCAGACTTCCTGACCATCCATACAGAATTGATAAATCTTGCGGTGTAACATAAATTGCTCCTAAACAGCTTCTTTTGTTGAATTCAACTAACGGGAAGTGACAAAATGCCAATCTCAGCAATAGCTCAAAAATTCCCGCGGATAACACAAAAGGGAGAAAAATTCCGCTAGCAGTGGCAAGAATGGGAAAGGAAAGTCAGGTTTCCGGTTTGGGGCTACGTTCTTCAAAGACATCGATTCGATTAATAGACGGCCTCGGCGATCACTAAAAAATCGCCCTTATAGAGTCATTGTGACATAAATTTTCACTTCCTAACAGTATTCCTGGATGGAATCGGCAATAAGGTTTAGGGATGAGGTTATGCCATTTTTCTTTATTCATGGCAGGCATTCTACACCCCTCTCGCGCCCCTCCAACCCCCCACATCGGTAGGGTAGGGGGAGTTGGGGGGTGAGGGCAATTAACCATATCTGCCATTACTTTTGAAAAATGCTATCAGTACCGTCCCCTTTCCAACCCCGAAAAATAGCTATAGACGCTCTGTCATCTTGGCAAGTCATGGGCCATCGCTCGCCACTTGATTCCGTTGGCCGATAGATAGGGTTTGCTGAAAAAGTAGGGGCGAAGCATTCGGATAGAAAATCTACGGTTTCAGCGATAGGTTATGCCAAATGCTTCGCCCCGACAGGACGCGATCGCCGCTCAAGATGCCAGGTTTTTGAGCCACTAGCTGGAAAATCTTGCAGCTGCTTGGCCAAACAGTCCCCCAAACCCCTTACCTCGTCTATATTTCACATTTATTCAGCCAACCCTAAATAAAAAATGGCTGTGAGCTTATAGCTACTTCAGGGTAAGCGCATCTTAAGGATCCTTGACAAAATGAACTTTATGTGAGTTGCTTACCCACGATTCAGGCATATTTGAGGAGAATTTGCCATCTCAATTGTTAATAGCGTTTGAGATGCGCTCACCTTGTACATCGAAGGAGCTATTTATTATTTACTCAGACTGAGACTCAGGGGGTAACTTAGGTTGAAATAATTGGGAAGGAACAAAACGAAAACCGCTTTGATCTTCTTGACGAATTAATAATCCTTGTTCTTCCATCGATTTAAGTTGGGGCAAGAGAGCAACAAAGGTTATAGCATCAAGTTTAGCCAAAGTTTGATCAGAAATATTCTCACTAATGCCACCGGCTTGATGAGCAACGTATAATAAATGACGAAACTCAGGACGTAAGGAATAAGTAAAGTGTTCTTGAAGGATTTGCCAAATTGAATAAAAAGCAGTTTCATCAATAATTTCATATCCTTCTGAAGCAGCTTGCCGTAATACTTTTTCACAGATAGTATTCAGTTCTCGAGGAATTCCTTGAGCGTAACCCGTAATTAAATTGATGACTTCCTCTGTGAAAGGATAGGTATCATTTCGCTGTTCGTTTCTGGCACTATTAAGATAATTAATAGCAATGTGACGTAAATCATCCTGACTCATGGGTTCAAGGGGAATATCTTCAGAAAAGATACCAAGGGCTTTTAAGGTTGCTTCTTGAAGCTCGGTAAAGCCTCTTCCTGTCATGATAAATCCCCGATGTTTTCCCATCCGAAAGAGATCTAAACTACTTTCTAAAATTGTCTGGACAACAATGGGATCTTTTTTGTCAAAATCATCAATAGCAATAACAATACGAGAATAAATTTCTTCGGCTCTATTTAATAACCGAATGAGTAGAGGATACGGGTCAGCATTGGCGGTGGGAGTCAGTTGATTAGCAGGGGATTCTTCCTTTTTGCCAAAGGATAAAAAGCCTAATTTAACTTGTCCTTCAGTAGTGGTTTTATTACGTTGAATAGAATACCCTAAAAGCGTATTAGCAATGTCTCTTGATTCTTGATCACTATCCGCTAAACTATCGGCTACAGCTAATAATAAAGCACGATAAAATTCCGTGGAACTTTCCCCAGGAATGCTACTCAAATAAAGCACTAACATTTTTTCATTTAGTTCCGCTACTTCCTGTTGTAACTGATGAATTAAATTAAAAATCAAAGCAGTTTTACCAATACCCCAAGCTCCCCTAACTAGGATATTACGTCCTTCATAGAGGGTCGGAATAACGACATCTAAAACTTGATCGCGTCCATAAAAAATCTTTGCTAATTTTTCGGGATCATCGGGGGGAGTTGGTCGAAAAGGATTTTCTATAAGTCCCCATTTTTTGAGAGTTGATTGATAACGGCTGAGTCTTGTCATTTTAAGCAGATTGTAGAATTTTTAGTAGATGATTAATTTCCTCTAGTCGTTCCTTATCATTGTTTTCTTGATAATATGTTTGTGCTTCTTTTAAATGACTACAAGCTTGGGAAATCTTGCCAATTTGTATTTCTAGATTGCCCAGTGCAGTTGTCACAGAAGCCACATTATCTTGATCACCCAAACGACGGAATAGACGTAAAGAATCTTTAAAATAAAGTCTTGCCTGTTCGAGCCTACCAGTGCGATGATAGAGACGGGCAAGTTCCAATAAAATTGGAGCCAAACTACTAATATCCTTTTGTTTTTGATAAAGTTGCTGACAATTTTCTAAGTGTTCAATAGCTTCTGTATAATATCCGCCCTCAAATAAAGCTTTTCCTAATTGATAGGAATAGTTAAAATATAAGGTTTTGTCTTCGGTTTTTTCAATAATTTCTCCAGCTTGTTTATAAGAGTTAATTGCTTGTTGAATGTCTGCCACTTTACCAAGAAGTTTAAATCGTTCTCTGAGAGTATTGGCTAAATTATATTGTGTCTCTGCCCAATCTCTTGGAAAGGCTTGACGGGTATAAATTTGTAAGGCTTCTTGATAACAGACAATTGCATTTTCGATATTCTCGGCTTTATTGCCTCTAATTCGTTCACTATAAGCATTGCCTAAATTATTTTGAGTAGTTGCCCAGTCAAGAGGAAAGACATCAAAAGTACGAATTTTTAACGCTTCTTGATAACAGAAAATTGCGGTTTCTATATTCTCTACTATATCTCCTTGGATTCTGTTTTTGTAAGCACCACCCAGATTATTTTGTGTTACTGCCCAATCTTGAGGAAAAGCATCACGGGTCAACACTTCTAAAGACTGGTTGTAAGCAACAATAGCTAACTCTAGATTATCTGCCCTTTCCCCTCTGATGCGATGTCTATAAGCATTCCCCAGATTATTTTGTGTCCTTGCCCATTCATAAGGAAAAGCATCACGGGTATAGACTTCTAAAGACAGGTTATAAGCAACAATAGCTAACTCTAAATTTTCTGCCCTTTCCCCTCTGATGCGTTGACTATAAGCAGCACCCAGATTATTTTGTGTCCTTGCCCATTCATAAGGAAAAGCATCACGGGTATAGACTTCTAAAGACAGGTTATAAGCAACA
>NZ_JASJFB010000846.1:0-1600 GCF_030065455.1 Microcystis sp. M53602_WE12
AGGGATCGGGGGTAAAATTCAGGTACTTTTTCCCTGAAAATTAGGTAACTGACTACCTCAAAATCGGTAAAACCCTACACCCCACACCCCACACCCCACACCCTGCCCCCACCAACAAACTTTTTCAGCAGACCCTAACTAGCGGTTTTGGTTATGCTGCCACGGAATTTTTTCAGAGAAGTAGATTTTAGTACTTGTCAACCGCAGTAACTCGACTGTTGGTGATTTTTTCGAGTTCGGGGGTAAGGATCATGAAAAGTCAAATATTAGCAATTGCAGCTTTAGGAACTTTAGCGGTTTTTAATTGTTTTCCTGGGGTAGCTTATAGTCAACCGCTACTTGTCGGCCAAGAACCAACCACACCCACCTTGATCGTAATTGATGATGAGGAGATGGCACAACTTCCTGTGCCTGTTCGTGATTTTTTGCAGCTTTACAAAGCGGGTAATATTGATGGGGCGGTCGATTTTTGGAGGGATAGTGCGATCAAATTTATATCACTACATTCAGATTCAAGTGAAAAAGATCGAAAAGATGCCTTAGATAAAATTAATCAACAAATTTCTATGGTAAAAAGTGTTTTGAAGGTATTCAATCAGGAGTACGGTGTCTGTAAAGACTATACGGTTCTGCAAGAATATACTAGCGTTCAAGATAGGTATAATATAAAAAGTTTCTTGCTAAGAACTCGACATGAACAAATTTCTCTTTTTTGGAGATTTACTACTATACAAACCCCTAAAGGGACATTTCTATTGTCCTTCCAGTTCAGTACAGATCTGCGAGACATCATCAAGGATGATAAGTAGTACGACATCAATCGACTACACTAGATCAAGGAGGTAGCGTTGCGACTTATCAGCAGGCTGATCTTCAAACAATTAACAGCGATCACTTAATCCCATTCAAGAGGTGGATGATCAACGGCCTGATCAAAAGAGAATCAGAGCTTTGAAAACTATTTTAGAACAGGAAAAAGTCGCCGTTACTGTCCGTTATTCGAGAGGTTTAGCGGCCAATGCGGCCTGTAGCTGTATCTATTTTTTTGCGGAAATACCCGACAATCGGCCATTAACTAGATTGCTAGTCTCCCTGCTAGGCTAAACTAGAGAACTATAACATCAATGTAGGAGCCATTTCGATGCAAAGTCTCTCTAGTGCCAAAGAAAATCGCCTTTTTGTCTATGAAGTCGTCGGTTTAAGTCAAAATGACAATACTGATAACCTAGATTATTCTATCCGTAAGAGTGGCAGTGTCTTTTTAACCGTTCCCTATAGCCGCATGAATCAAGAAATGCGTCGGATTACCCGTTTAGGCGCTCGCATCGTCAGCATTAAACCCTTAAACGCTGCTGCGGCCGAGTAGTTCATCGGAAATTTTGGGTCTGAAACCCCGCCGTTCTAGGTTGGCTTTACGTTAGAATTAAAAGGCCAGTCTCTAAAACCAAGTGGACGGCGGAGCACCTTGAAAACTCGGCTTAGGGGGTTCCGACCAGAAAAGCTTGGCCGGGTAAAAAGTCGCGCGCAACAAGTACAAGAAGCTATAGGCGGTCAACGTACCGTGGGACACAGGGAATCGGGCTTCTGAAATGGGGCGAAA
>NZ_JASJFB010000799.1:0-4234 GCF_030065455.1 Microcystis sp. M53602_WE12
ATAAATTCTCTCTAGCATTTTCTGGCTCTCGGGGTTTAGGTCTCTAATCAATCTCATTGTATTTTCCTGCTGCTTCGTTTTTTTATGTATTATACTTCTTAATTTTTTATTTGGGTAATTAATTTTGCATGACTACTTATCAGTTAGCAGTTATCAGTTAGCAGTTAGCAGTTATCAGTGACCACTCCCCATCTGCTGCCTCCTCAATTAAGCGATACTACTGCGCTTTCTCGCTTCCTTATAAGATGTTCCCACATCCTGTAAACCGACTTTAATCATTTGTTGTTCCAAAAGAGCAAAAAAACGCAAGCGATCGCCACCTTTAATCACTGCTAAATTGTGCGCTTCCGCTAAGGCGATCGGATAACCATAACCTTTTAACACCTGGGCCAGTAAAATACTCAAAGAGCGATCGAGTAATTCTCGCTCCTCCACCACCCAAGCAGGAACCTCTACCCTAGCGATTTCCGTCCCCACATGGAGATAACAGAAGTAAATGCGATGTTCATCCCCATAAAGATCGAGTATTTTCAAAGAACTGCGCCAAAAAGGACTTCTTTGCCCCGGTTCCAATAAATAACCCCAGAGAGAAGCATCCCGGAGAGGATCGACAACGCGACAAGGGGTTTTTTCTGGGTCTAAATCACCGCAATTGATCAAGCAATTGGGAGTATCATGGGGACAAGATTGTAAACGCAGGAAATTTAAGCCTTCCGTGCTACGAGAAGCACTAATATAACCCATAAGCGGGATTCTAGCTGATTTTAAATCGTCCCAAGACTGAAAAATCGGTGGCAAAATTAAATCTTTTGCTTCCGGGGGGAGACTATCGATAAACCAATAGATCAAAGAACCATCCACGAGGGCTAAATTTGGTTCATAATGGGCCCCAGGGGGTTTTACCCAACGAGTAGCCATTTCTGCTAACATTTGGCTTTCTAATACCGTCCGACGATAACTCATCCACTCATCCACGCGAATACCCCACTGTTTAGAAATGTAGAGGTCTTCTGATTTGTAATAGACTTCGGGAATGCTATCGAGGAGAGGGTGCAAATTTTGACCATAGTGCAACATAATCCTACCGATATTAATTAGATAACAGTAGGCGATTTCGTGGTGAGAAGGGGCAATTTGGGAACCATCCGTGGCAAAAACGCTATGACTTTCGGGAGCGGGAAGGATAGTAACGCGGGTGTCGAGAGGTTCGATCGGTAGTGCAACGGAGAAAATTAGGCGATCGTGCCAGTTATGATAGAGTTCTAGCAGTTTTTCCTGTTGCTGTTGAGCCTGTTCTAAAAGAATTTTAGCCCGTTGCACTCGCTCGCGACTAGCTGCCACTTCCTGTTGAAAATGTTGACTGATTCCTGGCATTTTTGCCGCTAATTTCGCAAGATCGAGCATAACTATCCTCTACCTGACTTTTTTTGATGTTATCGCAATTTCCTGTCTCTAATGCTAAATTTGTCAATTATTGCCAAATTTATCCTTAGTAATCTCCGCTTACAGCAGTTTTCTTAATGGTGAGATAGGAAGTTTTCCTTTTGGGGAGTCGCTCGTCAATACCAAAAAGGAATTCTGCGTATTTAGACAATATTTCTCCTTAAGATCATTATAGTTTTGATAAGAAGTAATTTGCTCATGTTGCATTCTACCAACAATAATACCAGGGTGTATTCCTAGTTGTTCGGCAAATTGATTAATAGCTTTTCTATTCAGAGAATTATTGGCGATAAATCTCTGCCAATCTCTGGGATCAATTAAGAAATTAGCCGCAAAAACATCCGCCTCTTTTTCTTTAATTGTATCTTGAATATCTTGCCCCTCTAAAAATAAAGTTCGTTTCCCATGTAATAAAATATGACCAGCTTCATGAAAAAAAGAAAACCAAAAATGATCATTTGTTTTGTATCGATCGCTCAATTGAATTAAAGCTCTGTGAGAATCTAACCAACGGGTAGCACCGTGTACCCTTGTTTTCGGAAGTTCAGGGACAAAGGCTAAGGCAACCCCCGCTGCCGCACAAAGCTCGATCATTTGCGGTTGAAATACCTCGATAGACTTAATAGTTAACGAACGAATTTGTCGCAAGGCATCTCTGAATTTCAACTCGTTGTAATCAGCACAATTAATTTTCAATGCTTCTATTTCTCCTTGACGTAACCATGCTGTTATTGCCCCTCGATCGCTATCAAATGCCTGAGACTTTCTAAAATCAATCGATAAATTTATCCCCCAAATCTCCTCCCATTGCTCAGGGGAGACAACGGCAAAAAAATTCAAGCTCTCTCGTAATTGCTCTATTTTATCCTCATCAAACTTGAGCCAGCCTAATTCAGTCATCTGGCGATAAGGAATTTGTTTTAACCAGCCTAAATAACCTTTTAATCTTTGATTCTCATTTTTTCTCGCTAAATATTCCCGATAAAGTCTTTCGCGCTCTATCCAGAAACTGGCGGGAGTTCCTAACACTAACTGTATCTGTAAGGCGGTATCGATAGTAATCTCCGCTTTACCTTTTATTATCTCATTGATAGTCTTTTTTGGTCTGCCCATGCGTTGGGCGAGTTCCGATTGAGACATATTTCTTTCTTCTAGGATTTCGGCAAGGGTTTCTCCCGGTGGAGAAATAAAATCCGGTGCATATCTGTTCTCAATAGTATTAGTCATGGGTGTCATCTATGCCAATAATTACGACTGCGGTTACTTTCTTCCAATCAATTCCCCCGTCTGCTTTTTGAGGAATCGGTATATTAGCTGGCTCAAAAATTAGTCTGAGAGGATGAACTAAATCTAGAGATAGTTGTCCAGCACGGTTATGTAACAATTCGTGGCAACGTCCCGGCAGCGATCGCATTTCCTCCAGGACAATAACTGCTTTTAAGTCGTCGAGTCTTTGCCTGATTTTCTTAGCCATCTTCTCTCCATACTGTTTTTTCAGTAGTCTTTGGCTATTGCATTCGTTCTCAAATTTTTTTTCCTTAAATACAATATCCATTGTAGATGACCCTTGTAATATTGTTAACCTCAAAGGTTAACAATATTTTATGGCAGCACACCTGGGTTGCATCCAGTACAAACGCTCTAAATATATCGTTAAGAGCTAATAGTCTAGACACCAGTTCTGAAAATGAGGTTAGCTAGAGACAGTTTTTCAGATATTAGCCGATTAATCAGGTGATAATTATCGCTAAAATCGCACTATCAAGCCAAAACAACGAAGCTGTAATTTTATCGCCTAATAACGCCCGAATTGAGTGCCGCCGCCGCCCAAGAAAAAGACAATCTCTAACATCTAAACCGGAGAAAAGCACAATCGCGGACTTGACAACAAGAGCAACAATTTGCTATAATGACCTTTTGTCAACGATTTGACCTTCGGTAATAGGAGTTCAGAGTAACCTTAGATACAGCCCTATCATGCCCACCATTCAGCAATTAATACGCGACGAAAGATCCAAAGCGAAAAGAAAAACCAAATCTCCCGCCCTCAAACAATGCCCCCAACGTCGGGGAGTTTGTACAAGAGTATATACCACCACACCGAAAAAACCCAACTCAGCCCTACGGAAAGTGGCTAGGGTACGTTTGACCTCTGGATTTGAGGTGACAGCCTACATCCCGGGCATCGGTCATAACCTGCAAGAACACTCCGTCGTCCTCATTCGGGGCGGTCGGGTCAAAGATCTACCCGGAGTCAGATATCACATCATTCGCGGCACCCTCGATGCCACCGGGGTGAAAAACCGCCAAAAGGCGCGGTCTAAGTACGGAACCAAACGCCCCAAACCCGCCGCTAAATAAACAGGGAATTGATTAACCAAGAAAATACTCCCACCGAGTCGGTCAAAGTTAACCCAAGAGACTGAAGACTCGCAGGAGAGGGTTTGAGATGGGCTGTAATCATCCGACTGTCAAGCAAAAGTTAAAGTTAACCTAGAAAATTCAGGAATATTCCGATGTCTCGCCGTAAAAACGTCAAAAAACGTCCTATTCCCCCCGATCCCGTTTACAATAGCTGTTTAGTCAGCATGACCATCCGCCGGATCATGCGATCGGGCAAAAAATCCCTAGCCGCTAATATCGTTTACGATGCCCTGAAAACCGTCGGCGAACGTACCGGTCAAGAACCCCTAGAAGTATTTGAAAAAGCCGTTAAAAACGCCACTCCCCTAGTGGAAGTGAAAGCCCGCCGGGTCGGTGGAGCCACCTATCAAGTACCGATGGAAGTACG
>NZ_JASJFB010000441.1:0-3762 GCF_030065455.1 Microcystis sp. M53602_WE12
GGAACCCTTATAGAGAAAGGCATTTAGCGATTTTTGTCAATTGTTTTTGCTCTAGAGCGAACTAATCAATTAAGTCTCTTGCCAGATAAGGATTTAGTCGATTTATGCCCCCTATCGAACCATACCAAGTAACGAAGAACCATTTTGACAAGACAGAGCAAAGACGTTTGACTCCTATGCAAGTGCTTAAAATTAGAAATTAATTGCTGGCTCCCGTCAGTCAATAATACCAAATCCTGTTATCAGAAAACGAGTAAAGACGAGGAGATAAATAGTGCGTGAGGATGTCTTAATGAAAATTACCCTGAACCTACCGGATAACCTCAGCCAAGCCGAAACCTTTAACCAGGGCGACTGGCTCCGGGAGATTGCCATTGCGCTGTTTCAGCAAGAGCGGATTTCCCTGAGTCGCGCCAGTAAAATTGCCGGGATGGAAGTCATGGACTTTCAAAAACTGCTGGCAGATCGCGGTATTTGTGTTCACTACGATGTAGAAGACTTTGAGCAGGATGTTCAGCATCTGCGCGATCGAGGCTGGCTATGATCGTGGTCAGCGATACCTCCGCCCTTGCCAATCTGGCGATCGTCGATCATCTCTGGTTGCTAGAGTCAATTTACCAAACCGTTATCATTCCAGACGTTGTTGCTAGGGAACTAGCAGCCGCAAGCAATCCCATCATTCCAGCCATTCTCCAAGCCGGCTGCATTCAACCCCAACCCCTCACCAACTCCGAACTCGTTAACCAGCTTCAGCAAGAACGAGGATTGGATGCTGGAGAAGCGAATGCAATAGCCTTGGCACTTGAGCTGCAAGCTGATGATCTGCTCATCGATGAACGCTTGGGGCGGCAAGAAGCCCTGCGGCTAGGGCTGTCTATCATTGGTATTCTGGGCATTCTGCTCGTTGCCAAACAAAAAAGCCTCATCCCTCAAGTTCAACCTGTTATGGATGCCTTGATCAGCCAAGCTGGTTTTCGTGTCAGTTCCCAGCTATATCAGCGTGTCTTAGCTTTGGCTCAAGAACCTTAGTAAAGGATAAGCCAAGATGGTCTGTGGAGTCGGTATCGATCGAAACTATCGTTTCCCATACCAATATCTTGATATTGCCCTTAGATTCTTGTTGATTGAGATGGAAACAAAACGCTACAAGTAAGTACAGTATGAATGATAATTTCACGCTAAAAAATCTTTACAGAAGCCCCCGACAATTGAACGAATCGAATAATTATAAATTTTTGTCAAGAGGTGCGGTCAGATCGAAGAATCGTCGCTAGAATCCTAGAAAACTTCTGTTATTTCAGCCTATTGTCAGAAATTTAGTTAAACAAGGTTTTTGACAATATGCTAATCTGGCTAACACGCTTTTGGGCGTGATATACGGAAAAGTTCGGGCGATTGCGCCCAAATGGGGTGATATGCCGAAAGTTGACCCATATCGTTACCCCAGAGAGTGTTATACAGAAAGTTTCTGTATAATCCCTAGTTAGCCAGACGAAGCGAGTGTACCGCTAGGATGTGGGCTATATGATTGGAGTGTCAAAATGACGAGAAAGACAATTGTCCTCATTGCAGCCTTCGTTGCTCTAGGTACTGCCACCGTTGGACTCGTGACGGCAATTGTTACCCAGCGAGGACTGATTCTCCCCCTAAATATCTTGGATTTACTTTCCATTAAATTCACCACTTCGGAGATGATTGATAGTTGGTTTGGCTTGGCTGGACATAATAAGTTAATCAGTCCTTCGGAATTAGGTGAACCGCTCAAGTCATTTAGAAACCAATGGGCAAAAACTAATCCCACTGTCACCCCTTTTCTGGGACTGTGGCATAATGATGGTGACGGTTTTCAAAGTTTACATGAAGCTTATTTTTTGAGTATTTTTCCCTCTCAGGTGCAGGGGCAAGTCTGTGTTTTAGAATACAAAGACCGTGGTTTGCTGGATGTTTCGATTCTTTCATTGTCAACGGCAAAGGTGATCAGTGGTCAACTCCTCAGTAGCCGTTTGCGGGCGGATAAATCTACCATTGTGCAAAAAGACTTCTACAATGGTTATCCTGTAGAAGGTTATCCTGTAGAAATTTTGCCTGTTTTAGATGGGCAAAATGAAATCTATATTTTTTCCTCCCGATCCCCGCCCCAGTTACCCCCTGGTTTTCCTGAAGATTTGACATCTAAGGTAAAGCAGGAACTGTCGGATCGAGGTTGTACAATGGACTAGATGTTAGCGATCGCCATCGCCTCGTAGGTTGGGTTGAGCGAAACAATACTGGGTCGAAAATAGATCAATTCGCTTGAAAAAGCGAAACCCAACCACCCCAAAGGTTACTCTTGGTTGGGTTTCCTTACGTCAACCCAACCTACAATAATTGCTGCTCTCGTAGTGGACTGTTTCAGTGCGATGCCGAAGGCACTGCGTAGCAGATCGCCATCGCCGTAGGGTGCGTTCCCTAAGGTGGCTCCTACTGCTCCAGCGCTCGATTTTGGGGAACGCACCATGCACATTGATTGAAACTGTGGGTTTAAGTGCGATACCGAAGGCACTGGGTAGCAGTACGCTGACGAGGGTACGCTAATCAAATGTAATGCGCCATATTTTCATTGGTGAGGCCAGCAGAGTTGGGGGTGATATGATGAGAAAAGAGCGGCCACTCAACACCATTTGGAGCTAATCAAAACTATGTCACTGTATCCTGATCAGGAACCCGCAATTACTCGAACAGAGCGTGGTTTAACAATTTCTGGCACAAGAATAACCTTGTATCAAATAATGGACTATATTCACGCCAATTACCCTCGTCATTTAATCCGCCATCAATTCTATCTAACTGATGAGCAGTTTGATGCAGCCATCTCTTATATTGACGCTCACTACAAAGAAGTAGAGTCAGAGTATCAAATAGTTGTGCGGCAAGCAGCAGAAATTCGAGATTATTGGAATGAGCGTAACCAAGAACGTATTGCTAATATTTCTAAGTTGCCGCCCAAGCCTGAATATACTTCTGCTTGGCAAAAATTGCAAGCGCGTAAAGCCAAACGAGCAGCAATAAGCCAGTGATTTTTCTAATCGATCACAATTATTGAAGGGCAATCGCTCATACTTTTTGGCAGTATTACTTCTGAAGGGTGGCTTGAAACATTACCAATTCGTTTTATTTCATTTGATGAAGTTGAATTACCAATTAACAGCAGTGATAGAGTGGTCTGGAGGTTTGCTCAAGAGAATCAAATGATTTTGCTAACCGCCAACCGTAGTATGAAGGGTGAAGATTCTTGAGAGCAGGTAATTCGAGAAGAATGTTTACCAACTTCTTTGCCTGTGGTTACGTTTGCAAATGTTGATCGGATTATTGAACGAGAATATCGAGAAGAATGTGTTGATCGCTTGATTGAAATTGCTCTTTACCTTGAAAATTATTTAGGCGTGAGTCGTCTGTTTATTCCATAGCAAATGTCTAACTTTGCCGTTAGGCGGCTTCGTCTATCTGTGAAGGCGTAGCCCCAGTGCGATGTCGAACGCAATCTTGTAGGGTGCGTTCCCTAAGGTGGCTCCTACTGTTCCAGCGATCGATTTTGGGGAACTCACCATGCACATTGATTAAAACTGTGGGTTAAAGTGCGGTCGCCGATTTTAATAAGCTATATTAACAACAATACTTAAAGAGAAGGCTTAAAATGGTTAAATCAACTTTGTACACGACAGCAAAAGTCCTACCGGGAAATAGAATTGAAATTGAATCTCCAGAGCTGACTGTAGGACAAAC
>NZ_JASJFB010000018.1:0-11261 GCF_030065455.1 Microcystis sp. M53602_WE12
AGAAGGATAATGCAAGGTTTTTGAAAGTCCCAATCCTATTTTCGCAGCATGAACATCGGACTTTAACAGGTCAAAAGCCTTATTTTAAAAGGGTTTTACCATTATTCAGCAAGCCCTAATTAGGCATTAAAGAGCATAAATAAGCTTATTTATGCTCTTTATTGAATTTTTAACCTGAGATCTCTTTTTTATTCGATAAAATACCCGCCGGTGCTACTCGCCTCGCTGTCGGTTGTGGTAAGCTGTACTGAATTTAAACTGCGTAAGAGTCTCTGAGCGCCCATTTATAGGGATTGCCGCCTCTGGAGGTTCCTTTCTCTTCCCTCCCCAGTTCTGAAAAGATACTTAGGGCTTGCTGAATAAATCTAAAAACCTTGTTGGGTAAGACTTTTAGACTTTTTGTCAATCAAAAATTACCAGATCTGGGAGTGATCGGGGGGGGGAAATTTAGGCACTTTTTCCCTGAAAATTAGGTAATTGACCCCCTCAAAATCGGTAAAAACCTACACCCCACACCCTGTCCCCACGAAAAACTTTTTCAGCCAACCCTAAGTACACTGGCAAAATTTACCCTTTTTTTGTTCAGGTTGGTTAAAAATTTAGCAATAATAAACCCAAAAAAAAGAGAGCTTGCGCTCTCCTTCTTGGTTATTTGCTAATTTTACTAACTGGCGACAATATATTCCTTGACGTTGGCCCGGCGACGGCGTAAATGAGCTAGGGCCTGGTGTTCTAATTGTCGCACCCGTTCCCGACTGATGTTCATTCTCTGACCGATTTTGGCTAGGGATAACTCCTTGCCATCGGTTAAACCGAAACGGAGAGTAATCACTTCCCGTTGTTGGGGGGTTAATTCGGCCAGGAGATTGGCTAAGTCTTGCCGTAATAACTCTTGGGTGATGAAGGTATCGGGAGAAACTCCGCTATCTTCTAATAGTTCCGACAATTCCGTATCTTGGTTATCGCCGACGCGCACATCAAGGGAGATGGGTTGACGAGCCATACTGAGATATTCGCGGATTTGAGCGGGTTCTAGCTCTAATTCTAGGGCAATCTCGGCGGGAGTGGCACTTCTGCCCAGTTTTTGGGCGAGTTCGCGCTGGGTTCTTTTGATTTTATTCAGTTTTTCGGTGATATGGATGGGTAAACGAATGGTGCGGGCCTGTTGAGCGATCGCACGGGTAATCGCTTGTCGAATCCACCAGTAGGCATAGGTAGAAAATTTATAACCTTTGGTGGGATCAAATTTCTCTACACCTCTTTCTAATCCCAGACTACCCTCTTGAATTAGATCTAGGAATTCCATGTTCCGCTTTTGATATTTTTTGGCGATCGCAACTACCAAGCGGAGGTTAGCTTCAATCATTTTCCGTTTAGCTCGATCGCCGGTTTTCAAGGCGCGATCCAGTTCATTTTCGCTTAAATTCACCGAATCCGCCCACTCCAAGCGCTGTGGTTCCCGTCCTAATTGCTTCGATAGTGCTTCTTTCGCTTCTAACAGGCTCATCATCCGTTGGACTTGTTTGCCGTAAATAATTTCTTGTTCGTGAGTTAGGAGGGGAACTCGCCCAATTTCGTGCAGATAGGTACGCACCATATCGGCATTGAGGGTGGGCTGTGATTGAGTTTGGTTGGTTTTTGCGGTGGGCATTGGTTTGGTGGTGACTCCTTGACACAGAAAAAGTCTGTTACTATTCCGACTCGCGGGTGAGTCTGGCTTATCTGAAGTCGGTATGAGTTTGATCGGAATTTCTTTGATTGTATCCTGCGCTTTTAGACGCGGGCAATCCCCTAAAGGTTCAAAGTTAATTCATTCTTTGGTATGATGTTAAGTTTATGCTTTT
Source organism: Microcystis sp. M53602_WE12 (assembly GCF_030065455.1). NCBI lineage: Bacteria > Bacillati > Cyanobacteriota > Cyanophyceae > Chroococcales > Microcystaceae > Microcystis > Microcystis sp. M53602_WE12. Next base: position 1,845 of record NZ_JASJFB010000018.1, read on the forward strand.
TTCTCAACATCCAGAACAAAAGTATTATAGTGTAGGACTATCAACTACAATCGCTTGTTTTTGGGTCGCTTTTTCCTGAATCCTCGGCAGTGCCGCTGATACTGTTAGGTAAGATTACAAAACAAAAAGGTGATTTTCCCGATTAGCCGTCAACAATCTAGCTGAATTCCGACCCTTTCGCCCTCAGCCTTGAGAGGAAGACTAACAGCCGAGAACCGACTTCTATATATATAATGACCGATCAACACCAGCAAAGAGAGACACAATCATGGCGGATTCCCGAACTATTTTCTGTAGTATTTGCTACAAAATTTTAAATTTTTTTCCGATTGAGAATCGGAAAAAATTGTCAAAAAAATTAGGATTGCTAGGAGGGTAATAACTATCATAGAAACAGCAGGGCGGAGATCGGGATAAATTATCTTTGAAACCAAGCTCGATCGCAATCTCCACAATGCCGTTCTGTGAAACTCCTGAACAATGAGGACTTACTATGACTAAAACCGTCGTTATCGATCCCGTCACCCGGATCGAAGGCCATGCCAAGATCTCGATTTTCCTTGACGATGGGGGGGAAGTGGATGACGTGCGTTTTCATGTGGTCGAGTATCGTGGTTTTGAGAAATTCTGCGAGGGACGGCCGATGTGGGAGATGGCGGGAATTACTGCCCGGATTTGCGGCATTTGCCCCGTTAGTCACCTGCTTTGTGCCGCCAAAACCGGCGATAAAATTCTAGCGGTGCAAATCCCCCCTGCGGGTGAAAAACTGCGGCGCTTGATGAATTTGGGACAATTAACCCAATCCCATGCTTTAAGCTTTTTCCATCTTAGCAGTCCCGATTTTCTGCTTGGTTGGGAAAGTGACCCGGCTAAACGGAATATTTTCGGTTTAATCGCCGCCGATCCCGACCTAGCGCGAGCGGGCATCCGTTTACGTCAATTTGGACAGAAAGTTATTGAACTTTTGGGAGCAAAAAAAATTCACCCCGCTTGGTCCGTCCCGGGAGGTGTGCGTTCTCCCCTGAGCGAAGAAGGGCGACAATGGATTAAAGAACGACTGCCGGAGTCTAAAGCGACTCTTTACACGGCCTTAAACCTGTTTAAAGGACTTCTAGACAATTTAACCACAGAAATCGCCGCTTTTGGTAATTTCCCTTCCCTGTTTATGGGATTGGTCGGTAAACGGGACGAGTGGGAACACTACGGCGGTCATATTCGTTTTACCGATAGTCAAGGCAATATTGTGGCCGATAACCTCAGCGAAGACAATTATCGCGATTATATCGGCGAATCAGTAGAAAAATGGTCTTATTTAAAGTTTCCCTACTATAAACCCCTCGGTTATCCCAACGGTATCTATCGAGTAGGTCCGTTGGCGCGCTTAAATGTTTGTTCCCATTTTGGCACGGAGGGGGCGGATATCGAGTTACGGGAATATCGCCATCGGGTCGGTGGTGTAGCCACCTCTTCTTTTTACTATCATTATGCCCGATTAGTGGAGATTTTAGGCTGTTTAGAGCGTATCGAACTTTTAATCGACGATCCCGATATAGTTTCTCCACGCTGTCGCGCCGAAGCAGGAATTAATAATCTGCAAGGGGTGGGAGTTAGTGAAGCGCCCCGGGGTACTTTATTCCATGATTATAAAGTGGATGAGAATGGTTTGATTGAAACGGTGAATTTGATTATTGCCACGGGTAATAATAATTTGGCCATGAATCAAACGGTGAAACAAATCGCCCAACATTATATCCATGGTGGCGAAATTCCTGAAGCGATGTTAAACCGGGTGGAAGCGGGTATTCGTTGCTATGATCCCTGTTTAAGTTGTTCCACTCACGCTATGGGACAAATGCCGCTACAGCTAGAGTTAGTTAATGCAGCCGGTGAGGTGATCAATACTCGACAAAGGGGTTAATTATCTAAGTTGTTGGGGGGTTAGGAAATAGGGGAAATTTATCCTAGTACCTGACCCCATTTTACTATTTATTTTTACGGTGAAGATTCTAGCTAAGAATTTCTAGGTTTTGATAAAGAGTTTCTATCGGACAAGAAAAGTTAATACAGTTAATAGTGATTAAATCTCCCGCGTGATAAATATGGGGAATCCAGAGGTTATTAGATTGACGTTGATATTGTTCGATTAGGACTTGTTTTTGCTCGATCAATAGATATTCCTCTAATTCAGGGATAGTTTGATAATCGGCAAATTTATCGCCTCTATCAAAGGCTGCCGTGGAGTCGGATAAAACCTCGATAATCACTCGCGGATGCAGGATAAAATCTTCCTGGGAAACTCGATCCCGTTGGTCACAAGTAATGGCAAAATCGGGATAATAGAAGATATTTAAGCTAGGGAGACGCACTTTCATATCGGTAGCGTAGGCAAGACAACCACTACCCCGTAAATGATTAATTAATTGGGCCGAAAGATTACCTGTGATGATAACATGGGCTTTACTGGCCCCCGCCATCGCCAAGATTTGCCCTTGTATATATTCATGTTTAATGGGACTAATTTTCTCTATTTCCAGATAGTCTTTTGGAGTAAAATAAGCGTGACTTTTACCGGCTGTCATGGTGTTTACCTCGCTCATTGTTAGTTTTCTAACGGACAATTAAGTAGCTGGTTATAATTAAATTAAAAATGGATTTTAGGTTCGATCCCCCCTTAATCCCCCCTTAATAAGGGGGGCATCTGATAATTTTTAACGCCTACCTACTTAAGCCAAATAACTGAGTCTAAATCAGTCTTATTGCCTTCAGTAATTAGCTTTCGTATCAGTTCAATATAATTAAAATTACTCTCGAATAAAACAAAACGTCTATCTAAAGAAGCGGCCGCTAGTCCCACGGTTCCTGAACCAGCAAAGGGATCTAAAACCACATCACCTTTAAAAGAGTAATAGGTAATCACTTTTTCTGCCAATTCTACGGGAAAAGCGGCGGGATGTTTTGAGTTAGTGACTGGGTTAATTTTCCAGACATTAGTGCGTTCATAACCATCGGCAATTTTTGAGGCTTTTACTACTTCTTGATCGGGATGATTACGAATATGCCAATCGATGAGTAAATCCGTGTGTTTACGATAGACTAAAACGTATTCAGTCACCGGCACAGTTTTGTATTGGAGAGGATTGCGATCGGCGGCAAATCTGCGCCCTCTACCAGTTGCCCACCCTGCTCCCTCTGGTTTTAGCCAAATAATATCATCAATAAAATCGTAACCTTCCTCAACAAAAATTCGATGCAAATCAAAGGGGACAGCAATACGTTTAGAAGCTTGATTACGGGAAGCACGACGCAACAGCACGGGAGAAATATTAATGACAAAAAAACGTCCTTCACTCAAAACTCGATGACATTTTCTGATCACCTGTCGCAGCTTCAATAGATAGGTTTCGTATTCTTCAAATTCCGAATATTCTGGGCGAGCATTAAAATAGGGTGGTGAGGTAAAGATTAAATCAACACTTTCTGCTGGCATTTCCTCCAAAAGTTCGCCACAATCACCAAATCCGATGGTATTTCTCAGAGAGGAAAGCTTGTATTCTTTTTTGGTTTTCTTGCGGGTTTCTAATTTAGATTCATCCTGTTTTAACAGACGAGCGATAATAATTTCAGTCCGGGTTGTCCTATCGGCTAAAATTTCGGTGGTGTAGGCATCGATCACCACTTCCCCAACGGTTTTTTTCTGTTCATTACATAAAGGAATTCGCCAAATATGATATCTGTCATCCACTTCTGGTAAACCTAATTTAATCGCATTAACTAAATTTATTTCTCGCAACCAATTAAGGACAATTTCTTTAGCTTCTGCCACCGTGCGAAGTAGATAACCGCGCTTTTCCGATACCAGTTCTTTTTCCATGGCATTACTCTAGTTTTCTCTAGAATTCTAGCTGATCATTATCCAAAAAACTAGGAGAGTCTCAAGATAGAAATTGGCCACCCTTTAAAAATTCCACATTTCTAAGACTTTTCCCGTAATTGTTTGATTTAACCAGAAAGTATTGTGACTGAGGGAGTGAAGATTATTTGCTGTTACTTTCCAGCTTGCTTGGGGATGAAAAAGAATTGCTTCTGCGGGATTACCGGGGTTGAGAGATGCCGGTTTTTGTTGTAAACAATGACAGGGATTGAGACTAAGCGCTTGCCACAATTGTAAAGCTGATAATTGCCCAGTTATTACTAATTTTTCCCAGAGTAGCGGTAAAGCTAATTCTAACCCGATCGCGCCGGGGGGTGCTTCTGCAAAAGAGACGGTTTTTTCTTCGTAGGTATAGGGACGATGATCGATCGCGATTGCATCGATAATTCCCTCCTTAATTGCCGCAATTAACGCCTTGCGATCGCTTTCGTTGCCCAAGGGGGGAGCGAGGTGTAAACTGGGATGATAGCTGGCGATCGATCCTGTATTTAAGAGCAGATGCAACCACGTCACACTAGCGGTTATCGGCAATCCCCGCATTTTTGCCTCGCGAATTAATTCCACTCCTCGACGGGTAGAAATTCGCATTAGGTGAACAGGTGTATTAATTTCGCCGACGATTTCTAAAATTGTGGCTAAAGCAGTGGTTTCGGAAATAGCAGGATCTCCTGGTAAACCGAAGCGAATCGAGGTTTCTCCCTCACGCATGACTCCATTACCCTTTAATTGCTGATTTACGGGGGAAAGGGCGATATTTTTACCGAAGGGTTTTAGGTATTCCAATAAGCGCCGCAACAGTCCCAAATCTTCCAGACTGCGATTATCGGTAAAACCCACCGCTACAGGCATTAAATCGGCTAATTCCGTCATTTTTTGCCCTTGCCTTCCTAGGGTAAGACTTGCCCAAAAATGCAGACGGGCCGATTTTGAGTCAAAAAACCCTTGACTTTTTTGCTGTAATGTGCTAATGAGTGCGGGGTGATCGAGAGGGGGGAGAGTATTGGGGAGAATTGCCACCCGGGTGCAACCTCCGGCCGTGGCAGCTTCGATCAGAGATGCGAGGGTTTCTCGGTCCTCGTGGCCGGGTTCCCCAGAATGACTGTAGAGATCGACTAATCCGGGAGCAAAAATACAGTTTTGACCGGAAATATAGTTACTGTTTTCTCTTGGGGGAAGCTGAGATTCGATCGCTTTAATTACCCCCTTCTCAATCCAGACATCGGCAATGCGATCGGTTTGTGTCAGGGGGTCAAGAACTCTAACCTGTTCTATAATCGTCGAGGATTGGCTATTCACGCAGACTAATTAAAACGTCATTTTTTCCTTTGGCAGTATATCACGTTAAGTAAAAAGTAAAAAAGCTGAGTTGTCGGTTAGGTTAGGGGACGATAAGTTAGAATATTGATCAACTACGGTTTTAATCTTTATTTTAATTGGCTAGTCCACCCTAGAGAGAATTGATAGCCGAATCATGCAGTTAAGTGGGTGGGTGGAATTAAATATAAGATGAACGTAGGTTGGGTTGAAGCATGAAACCCAACGCCCGCTCATGTTACACTACCGCTAACCCATCCTACAAATAATTGTGCCTCCCTACTTAGAACTTTTCGATTCTAATAATTTAGAAGAATTTAATCGGGGAACCCCGCGATTAGTTTCCTTTCGAGATTTAGTACCAGAAATCACCAGCACCAGTTATCTAACCCACGGCATCTATTATTATCCTGCCAAATTTATTCCCCAAGTGGTGAGATTCTGTCTTGATAACTACACGAAAAAGGATGATTGGATTATCGATCCTTTTGCTGGTTCGGGTACGGTGGGTTTAGAAGCTAAACTTTGTCAAAGAAATGCGGTTTTAACTGATCTTAATTATCTTTTAAACCATATTATACCGATTAAGATCACAGAACACCAAGAACCATTGAGTTACTCAGAGTTAGATAAAAAAATCTTAGAAGTTTTTGCCAACGAGGATAAATTTATCCCTCAGTGGTCAAATTTAAACTATTGGTATCCAGAGGAGATTTTAGCAGTTTTACAGAAACTTTGGGCTGGTCAAAAAAGTCTAGAACCTGATTTGTATTCCCAGATTATTCAAGCGGTTTTAGTGAAAGTTAGTAAACAGTTTTCCTATGCAGAACATACCAAACCTAAATTATTTCAATCGAAATACAAAAAATCAGATATACAGGAACTATTACAAAGAAATTGGCAAGAGGAATTAAAACGAACGATTAAAGAGATGAGTTTTGAAACTTTAACCAGCGTCAATCAATATATTACCGTAACTTGGCGCAATTATAATCAGGTGCTTTTTTATGGAGGAGTAGATAGTGCCACTTTTGAGATCGATCAAAATCTAGAGTTAGATTGTTTAATTAGTTCACCCCCCTATCTGCAAGCACAGGAATATATCAGAACAGCAAAACTAGATTTATATTGGTTAGGATATACAGAAAAAGAAGTGCAAAAAATCTCTAAGCTAGAAATTCCCTACCGACAGGCTACCAGATTAATCGAAACCGAAACCTTAAATCAAGTGAGATCAAGTTTAGAGAAAGAGAATTTACATAAAATACTCGATTCCTATTTTTGTCACACTATCAACGCTTTAGAAAATGCCACCAGAAAATTAAAACAAGCTGGGAAAGCTTGCATTTTTGTGGGTAATCCGAAAGTGGATGGGGTGGAAGTAGAAACTTGGCGAATATTAGGGGAATATTTTCAGGAAAATGGCTTTATTTTTGATACCGTCTTTGAGGATAGAATTAAAACCAGACAATTATTCAAATCTCGCAAGAATAAAAATCCTGATGGCATGAAATCTGAATATTTACTAATCTTAGAAAAAAGGTAAATTTTTATTGCTTATGTATCCCAAATATTCCCTATTTCATAAATATTTGAACTGTCTGGAATCCTTACCTAATTTTCAGGAAAATATTGAAGATAAACCCTATATATCTGGTCAATTACTGGCTGAAGTAAAGTTAATTATTAAGACAGATTATGCTACCGTTAATTATGTTTGTGAACTTAAAACAAGATTAAATCATGATCTATCTTAATCGGTGATATAATATTTCGTAAGCTTGGGTCAAAGATTACCATGAAATCAAAGACTTTTACTAATGATCGGGGGTTTATTTAGCTTAATTGTTTAGGAATTGATAGCAAGTAATCTTGAATTTATTGATGTGGATGGTAGTAATTACAAAGGCAGAACGCTCGCAATGTTTGATAATATTTGTAAATTTATCACCGAAAACTTCTCCGATGATCTAGCCACTTGGTTATTGGGTTCTCCCCTCTCCTTAACCGTCCTCGACCCGACGGAATTACAATTAGACCCCATTCGTGCCGATTCTCTGATTTTTTTGCAGTCAGAGGAATTAATTCTTCATACCGAGTTTCAAACCGACCCCGACTCCAAGATTCCTTTCCGAATGCTCGATTATCGCATTCGCGTCTATCGTCGTCATCCCCAAAAACCAATGCGTCAAGTGGTAATTTATCTGCGACGCAGCGATTCTCCCCTAGTGCAAGAAAATACCTTCCGTCTGGGGGAAACCTTTCATTCTTTTCAAGTCATCCGTCTTTGGGAAGAAAATACACCACAATTTTTCCATCATCCCGGTTTATTACCCTTTGCCATCCTCAGCAATACCGATGATCCAGAACAGGTGTTAAGTCTGGTGTCCCGTTCTCTAGAAACTATCTCTCAAAAACAGGTGCAAAGCAATCTCGCCGCCGCTACCAGTATTCTCGCTGGGTTAGTATTAAATCGAGAGACGATTAAAAAAATCCTTCGGAGTGACATTATGAGAGAATCCGTCATCTATCAAGATATTTTAGAGGAAGGCAGAGAGGAAGGCCGAGAGGAAGGCCGAGAGGAAGGCCGAGAGGAAGGCCGAGAGGAAGGCCGAGAGGAAGGCAAAGAGGAGGGTAAAGAAGAAAAAGCTCGACAAATTGCCCTAAAAATGCTATCTGCTGGCTTTCCTATCCCAGAAATCGCCCAATTTACTGATTTATCCCCCGATGCGATCGAGCAATTACAAAGACAGCAGCACAATTAAAGCTTTTAACTGCAAAGGGTGGGGAATTAGGAAAATTTTAACTCATCTCCCCACTCCACACCGATTAACCACGTTTAGCGAGGCGACGCACCACTAAACCGCCCCCTAGTATGCCTAATCCGATAATACTAGAAGGTTCGGGCGTTCTGAATACCTGTACGCGATTGTTGACCGTATCGGCTACATAGATATTACCACGGCTACCGACAGCGATACCGTAGGGGCTACTGAACTCACCGTTCCCCGTACCGAAGCTACCGAAAGTGGACTGGAAGACACCACGGTCGTCGAATACCTGTACGCGATCGTTGAACGTATCGGTTACATAGATATAACCGCTGCTATCGACAGCGATACCGTAGGGGCTTTCGAACTCACCGTTCCCCGAACCTTGGCTACCGAAAGCGAACTGGAAGACACCACGGTCGTCGAATACCTGTACGCGATTGTTGAACGTATCGGCTACATAGACATGACCACTGCTACCGACAGCGATACCGTAGGAGCCTTGGAACTGACCGTCCCCCGTACCGAAGCTACCGAAAGCGAACTGGAAGCCTCCATTGGAGTTGAATACCTGTACGCGAAAGTTGCCCGTATCGGCTACATAGACATTACCACTGCTACCGACCGCGATAGCGTAGGGGCCTTGGAACTGACCGTTCACCGTACCTTGGCTACCGAAAGCGGACTGGAAGACACCACTAGAGTTGAATACCTGTACCCGATTGTTATCCGTATCGGCTACATAGATATTACCACCTCTACCGGCGGCGATACCACGGGGGAGCATGAACTGACCGTTCCCCGAACCTTCGCTACCGAAAGCGAAGGAAAAACTGGCCGCAGTGGCACTGGTGGCGACACTAATACATCCGATCGCAGTGGCCGTGACTAGGGAAAAGGATTTCAGCAGAGCCTTTGATAAGCTACGCTTCTCCCGCCCCCCATGATTGATAACTTTAGATAGGGACATAAAACTTCAGAAAATCTGCTCCTAATGTACCCTTTCCTCTAGCAATTGTCAAGAAATTTCTGGGAAGATGTGACGAATTTGCCGATATCTATGGGATTTAGTCCATGAGTAGAATTGAATTTTGCCTATAATGTATTCTGCGCTACGATTCGCCTCGGCAACAGTTACGACAAATACAGGATGTCAACACCGGCGACCGAGGGTATCCTAGGAGAAACGGAAAGTAATCCCTGACGATGTTTGATAATATTTGTAAATTTATTGCCGAAAACTTCTCCGATGATCTAGCCACTTGGTTATTGGGTTCTCCCCTCTCCTTAACCGTCCTCGACCCGACAGAATTACAATTAGACCCCATTCGTGCCGATTCTCTGATTTTTTTGCAGTCAGAGCAACTAATTCTCCATACCGAATTTCAAACCGACCCCGAC
>NZ_JASJFB010000804.1:0-1447 GCF_030065455.1 Microcystis sp. M53602_WE12
ACTGGTTTGGAGAAATAATTAGTTATTTCGAGCGAAGGACAACGAATGGGGTGGTCGAGGGAATCAACAATCAACAATAAACTTAAACTAATAAAACGGAGAGGCTATGGCTTTAGAAACTTTCGGAATTTTTGGGTTAGAAGTATGTTGTCTTGGCATCTTGTCTGTTGATTTAGCATAAAGAGTAACGAAGAGCCACCATTCCCGATGCATTCGATCCAGTCCAAACAACCGCTGTTGGTGTTGTTGCACCACTCTGAGTTACGTTAATCGGTCGTAATATGGAGCCATCCCAGAGATCGGTATTATTGTTGGCGACTGGGGTGCCATCTATGAGGTAGATGGAAACACCCGTACTCGATGGATTAGTCCCTGTATTATCACGAGCATCGACTCCGGTAGAAGAACCGCCTGTTTGCGTAGAAGCGATCGCCTTCCAAGTGATCGTATTCGGGTTAAATCCCGCCGCATTTAAAGCCAGATCAAGAGCCGTATCAATCGCTGGGGTTCCCCCTCTGGCTTGAGTGGTGACAAAGGTATTGTAGTCGTTGATGTCGAAGCTTGTCGCATCCCGTGTGCCGTCAGTGACAAAGACCAAACGATACTGAGCGCCAGGAGCCAAGTAGGGGGGGACGACCACCAAAGCAGCCTGTGCCGCACTAGCCGTTGCCAGGGTCGCCAGGGCAACTCCGGAGACAAAGCAGAGTTGTTGTATTTTTTTCATTGATTTGCCTAAAAGTGCTGTAGTGGATGGATTTGAGTGCGTGCGACATTAGCGAACAGAACACCCCAGAGCTTACATACTTCTCCCCCCGCATTGTATCATAAGATACAATTTGTAAATCTTTACATTCTTCTCCTCCAGGGCTGACGCTTGCTAGAATGAAATCCCGCTTGATTTGTGGTAATGAGACAGTTTATGTTAGATTTTCATCTATCTGTTCAGCCTGAAACCGAAAAACGCCTTAAAAAGATTTTAAACTCCATCAAAGATCAAGAAAAATTTGCCCAAAGCATTATTGATTATCAGATTGCCGAATTACAAAAAAGCAATTTGAATCTAAAATTAGATTTAGCAGCTCTGGAAAAACAATATCAAATGACATCCAAAGAATTTTATCAGCAATTTTCCCAAGGTATTTTAGGAGATGAATCGGACTTTATAGTTTGGTCTGGACTATATGAAATGCTTCTTCAAAACGAGGCTAATCTCCAAGAATTAAAATGATTGAGGCCTATTTTTTGCAAATCGAACAAACCATTCGAGAATTTCCCAATGTCAGATATTTATCACTGACCAAGAAAATTTAGGCTCTTCGGTTTGTGTTATGCAATGGACGGGGGTTATAAGGGATGGAACCCTTATATAGAAAGGCATTTAGCGATTTTTGTCAATTGTTTTTTATCTAGAGCGAACTAATCAATTAAGTCTCTTGCCAGATAAGGA
>NZ_JASJFB010000558.1:0-8497 GCF_030065455.1 Microcystis sp. M53602_WE12
AAGGCCGAATTTGAATTCTTTTCTGAACAAAACCCCCTACTATCTGTTGTCAAGGTTCAGTTTTTAGCTTGGTTATCGCTTTTTCCATTGTAGCTTAAAGCCGTCCTAAAAGGACGGGGTTTTAACCCAAATTTTCGATAAACAGCGATCGATCACTTGTTTTAATACTAGAGCCGTCCAATCGATATCGGCCGCGCTGGTGTCCCTTCCCAGGGTTAAACGAATTCCCGCTAATGCTTCTCGATCGCTGTAGCCCATAGCTTTTAAAATTGGACTGGGGGAAAGTTTGCCACTATGACAGGCGGCTCCAGAACTAATACCGATTCCTGCTAAATTAAGCTGACGAACTAGCTGTTTTCCCGTGATGTGACTGTTATCGTCTGGACGGACAATAAAGCTGACGTGGTGGGGTAAACGATAGAATCGGTCTCCCGTGGGTAGCAGATAAGGATAATCAGCTAAGAGGTCAAATAATCGATCTCGCAAGGCCATTAAACGCATTTTTTCGCTAATTAAGTCTTTTTGGGCTAATTCGGCCGCTAAACCAAAAGATGCGATCGCTGGCACAGATTGGGTTCCCGATCGCAGACCTTTTTCCTGACCACCGCCCCGCAGTAATGGTAAAATATCGACACCCGCTCTGATGTATAAAGCTCCCGATCCTTGCATTCCATAAATTTTATGGCTAGAAAGAGATAATAAATCTACGGGCAGTTTCCGCACATCAATATCGCATCTTGCCGCCACCTGCACCGCATCGGTGTGAAAAAGAACACCCCTTTCTCTGGCAATGCTGCCCAATTCTTCAATCGGTTGTAGGGTTCCCACCTCACTTTGTCCGTAAATAATGGAAATTAAGACCGTATCGCTTTGAATTGCGGCTTTTAGGTCTAAAGGATTCACCCTACCTTGACGATTGACGGGAAGACGAGTAATTTGCCAACCTTGCTGCTCTAATTGTTTACAGGGTTCAGCGATCGCCGAATGTTCCACACTAGAAATAATTATATGACGGGGGCGGTTATACTGTTGAGCAACCCCGATAATCGCTAAATTATCGGCTTCTGTGCCGCCAGAAGTGAAGATAATCTGGTCTGGATTGGCATTAATTAACCCTGCTACCTGTTCTCTAGCCATTTCGATGACTGTCGCCGTATCCTGTCCCCAACTGTGTAAACTGGAGGGATTACCCCAATGATGCCGCAGAATAGTGGCAACCCGATCGATTACTTGGGGATGAGTGGGGGTAGTGGCACTATAGTCAAGATAAATTTGCATTATTTTACAATCTGAGAAATGAGAGCCAAGGACAAGCAGCTATTTTCAGTTTAGCGGCTTAGGTTTAACACTCGATCGATTGTCGGGGCAGTTAAATCTTCCCCTGTCAAAAAACAGAGATGCCGGTTAAAGCATCCCCACAGAGTCGATTTTACCTCTCTTGTGTCAATCTCGGCAGCAGACCAGCAAAAGTCATCCCAAAGACAGAGCAAATATCGTCAACAATCAAAGTCATAAAACCGTTCTAAAAGCCTAGTAAACCCGAAAGATAGTCAGGAACGGGGAAACTTTGAGCCATCTTAAAATGAAATGAAAACAGATAAAACGCTGTAGAATAATTGAAGGTTATTTAAGAGATTTTTTCGGCCCTTTCCTGAATCCCAGACAGCCAGTTTTTGATAAGAGTCTGGGATAGGTGCGACAGAAGGATTAAAAGTATCGTGATCAAGACCAACGATCAAATAGGCACAGATGACTAACTGCCACTATTGACAATATTCCTAAGCATCTAATCAAGGGGAAACATCGATCGATAATAATATGCTTTCGCCCTTGGCAAGTTCCAAAGCATAACAGAGATTGTCTCAAGCTGGTCGCGTCGCTAATACTTGCGGCGATTTTTCAGTCATCGGTAAACATTAACCAGTAATCAGTGAACGGCAAACTCAAATCTGATAACTGAGTCAAGATAGCTAAAAAAAACCCATCGCTCTACCATGCGTTTCAGACAAATTTTTATGCTCTTATTACATGACTGACAATATTTTGTAACAATCTATACTATCTTTCCCGTTGAAGACTGTAAATTTAAGTTAATTGCTTCGGTGATAACCCTGAAATAAAGTGATCTTTCTAGCCCAGATGACTAAAAACCGCCCCTATCTATCGACTCCTCAAAACTGTTATGCTTCTAGAAAAAATCTCTTAGACAAAAACTACTGCTAAATCTCCCCAGATGGAGAAGCAAAAGCGATCGAGAGATAAAAATAGTTAAAGCCTCCTTACTGAATCAACAGTTACTTGCAAGAAATCTTCTCGGTTATCACCGCGGGGGAAATAATGAGAATTTTTCACCGTTTCATCACCTTTGTTTAGTTTCTAATCACGATTTTTTAGTCCATGAGTAAACTTTCCAGACGTAGATTTATCTTCACTGCCGGGGCAACTGCCGTAGGAACAGCAATTCTCCACGGTTGCGCCACTCCCAATAATACCGCGACCAGTCCCTCCCCGGCCGGCAGTCCTGCCGCTTCCCCCGTTGTCAGTGGAGAAACCCCCGAAGTCACCACCGCTAAACTAGGTTTTATTGCCCTCACCGACGCTGCCCCCTTAATTATCGCCAAAGAAAAAGGTTTATTCGCTAAACACGGGATGCCCGATGTACAGGTGATGAAACAAGCCTCTTGGGCTGCAACCCGGGATAACCTCGAATTAGGTTCGGCGGGTAACGGTATCGACGGGGCGCATATTTTATCCCCCATGCCCTACCTAATGACCTTGGGCAAAATCACCAAACAGCCAGTACCGATGTATATTCTGGCGCGTTTGAATACCAATGGTCAAGCGATTTCTGTGGCTAACGAATACATGGATCTAAAGGTTGCCCTCGATAGCGGTGTACTGAAAGAATCCTTCGCTAAAGCTAAATCTGCGGGCAAAGAAGTTAAAGCCGCCGTCACTTTCCCCGGTGGTACTCACGATCTCTGGATGCGCTATTGGTTAGCCGCCGGTGGCATCGATCCGAATAAAGATCTATCCCTAATTGTTGTTCCTCCGGCACAAATGGTGGCTAACATGAAAGTCGGCACGATGCAAGCTTTCTGTGTGGGGGAACCTTGGAACGCCCAATTAGTTAACAAAAAACTCGGTTATTCGGCCTTGATTACTGGGGAACTGTGGAAGGATCACCCTGAAAAAGCCTTCGCTTTACGCGCCGATTGGGTGGATAAAAATCCCAAAGCGGCAAAAGCTTTAACCATGGCTGTTCTGGAGGCGCAGCAATGGTGCAACGATCCCGCTAATGTTAAGGAAATGTGCGAGATTATTTCAGGACGGGAATGGCTGAAAATTGACCCCGCCGATATCTTGGGAAGAATGCAAGGTAATATCGATTTCGGTGATGGTCGCAAAATCGAAAATAGCCCCGTAGCCATGAAATTCTGGGCTGATAACGCTTCCTATCCCTACAAGAGTCATGATACTTGGTTTGTGACTGAAGACATCCGTTGGGGCTATATTCCCGCCGATACAGACATCAAAGCTTTAGTTGATAAAGTTAACCGGGAAGATATCTGGAGGGAAGCCGCTAAAGCCCTCAATGTTCCGGCTGATCAAATTCCCACCTCTACCTCTCGCGGTGTGGAAACTTTCTTTGATGGCGTTACTTTTGACCCCGAAAATCCCCAAGCCTACCTCGATTCCCTCAAGATCAAGAAGATTTAAATCAGTGATCACTAATCAGTAATCAGTAACCCGTCAACAGTTAAAGATGATTTGCTGATAACTGGTAATTAATAACTGATAACTGAAATTCTTGCGGAGCAAGCCAAGATAAAAGCTGATCACTGAACCACTGAACCACTGAACCACTCATAACTCAACCACTGATAACTCAACCACTGATAACTGATAACTGATTATGGCTGTTTCTATTTCTCGTCGTTCTCAAGGTCAAAAATGGTTAAAAGACCTGCAAAAAAAATTACCCAAACTAGCAACTTCGGCGATTGCTTTATTAATTTTCCTCGTCATCTGGCAAATACTCTGTTTTAGTCCCGATGCCCCCCTTCCTAGTCCCACCAAAGTGGTTAGCGATACCTGGGAATTAATTATCAATCCCTTTTTCAATAATGGTGGCACGGATGTGGGGTTATTCTGGCAAATTTTCGCTAGTTTACAACGGGTGGCCGTCGGTTTTACCCTTGCCGCTATTGTCGGCATCGCCGTAGGAATTTTAATCGGTAGCAGCGCCCTAATTTATGATGCGATCGATCCGATTTTTCAAATCCTGCGTACCGTTCCCCCCCTAGCTTGGCTACCCATCTCCCTAGCGGCTTTTCGTAATAACGAACCTAGTGCCATATTTGTAATTTTTATTACAGCAATTTGGCCAATTATTATTAACACGGCCGTGGGAGTACAGCAGGTTCCCCAAGACTATAAAAACGTCTCTAGAGTGTTGAAATTATCCAAAGTTGAATACTTTTTCAATATTCTTTTTCCCGCCACCGTTCCCTACGTTTTCACCGGATTAAGAATCGGTATCGGTTTATCTTGGTTGGCAATTGTAGCGGCGGAAATGCTGATCGGTGGCGTGGGAATTGGCTTCTTTATCTGGGATGCTTGGAATAGTTCCATGATCAGTGAAATTATCCTCGCTCTGATTTATGTGGGTATTGTTGGTTTCCTACTCGATCGCCTCATGGCCTACATCGCTAAATTAGTTGTACCCGAAGAAAATAAATAGGGTTTGCGGCAAAAAGTTTTTCGGTGGGGGCAGGGTGTGGGGTGTGGGGTGTGGGGAGCTTTTTAAGTAAACAGTAAACAGTAAACTAAAAACTCACATCTGATAACTGACAACTGATAACTGATAACTGATAACTGATAACTGATAACTGATAACTGATAACTGATAACTGAAAATGTCTGCATTTATTGAAGTCGATCACATTGATAAAGTTTTCCCTCTCCCCGATGGCCGTCAATATATTGCCCTGAAAAATATCGATCTCAGCGTTACTCAAGGGGAATTTATCTCTTTAATCGGTCATTCCGGTTGCGGGAAATCCACCCTCTTAAATATGGTCGCTGGACTCGATCGCCCGACGGTGGGAGGGGTGATTTTAGAGGGAAAAGAAATTAAAGGTCCCGGTCCCGATCGCATGGTGGTCTTCCAGAATTATTCTCTGCTGCCTTGGTTAACCGTCCGAGAAAATATCGCCCTAGGAGTTAACCGCGTGCTGCGTCATCTACCGGCTGCTGAACGCAAAAGTGTCATCGAACATAGTATCGATATGGTACACCTGCGCCATGCGGCCAACAAACGACCGGGAGAATTATCGGGAGGCATGAAACAAAGGGTAGCGATCGCCCGCGCTCTAGCCCTACGGCCGAAAGTCCTGCTACTCGATGAACCCTTTGGGGCGCTGGATGCGTTAACCAGAGGCAATTTACAGGAACGTTTGATGGAAATCGTCGAAGAAAGCCACGTTACCTGTATCATGGTCACGCATGATGTGGATGAAGCCCTATTACTATCCGATCGAGTGGTGATGTTAACCACCGGTCCGGAGGCCCATATCGGTCAGATTCTCGATGTTCCCATTCCCCGGCCCCGGCATCGTTTAGAAGTAGTTAACCATCCCAGTTACTACTCCCTCCGTAACGAGATCGTTTATTTCCTCAACCAACAGAAGCGATCGAAGAAAGTCGGTCAACCCACCGGGCCGATGACGGTGATCGGCCAAGCTACCCGACTGAAAACCAATCCCACCATCGGTTTTATCCCCCTCACCGATTGCGCTCCGATTATTATCGCCAAAGAGAAAGGTTTCTTCGCCGAGGAAGGATTAGAGGATGTTATCCTGCAACGGGAACCCAACTGGAAAGCGCTCGCCCAAGGAGTGGCCACCGGTCGTCTCGATGCGGCCCAGATGGTGGCGGGAATGCCCCTCAGCATGACCATTGGGGCCGGCAATAAGCCCTCTGTCCCCGTGATTAGTGCTTTGGTACTCAGTCGCAACGGTAACGCCATCACCCTCAGCAATAAATACAGGGAATTGGGGGTAGAAAAACTCGAGGACTTAAAGGATGCCCTCCAGCAAAGTCCCGATAAAATCGCCACTTTCGGCATGGTTCACCCTGCCTCCATGCACAATCTGCTGTTACGCTACTGGTTAGCTAGTGGCGGCATCGATCCCGATAGTGATGTGAATTTAACCGTAATTCCGCCGCCTCAGATGGTTTCCCTGCTAAAAGCGGGTAAGATCGACGGTTATTGTGTGGGGGAACCCTGGAACTCCTACGCCGTTCAGGAAAAATTAGGCTACGTTATCGCCACCGATCTTGATATTTGGCCCGGACACCAGGAAAAAGTCCTCGGGGTCAAGGAAACTTGGGCGGCGAAACATCCCGAAACCCATATCGCCATGGTGAAAGCTTTAATTAAAGCCTGCGAATACTGCGATGATCAGCGTAATCGAGAAGAAATCGTCAATATTCTCAGTCAGCCCCAGTATGTGGGCGTGGATAGGGCGATTATCCGCCCTGGTTTCCTCGATGGTTATGATCGCGGTTTAGGAACTGCCCCCGAACCCCTATTCCGATTTAATCAGTTTTACGTCGATCAAGCTAACTGTCCAGGCCGCAGTGAGGCCCTATGGACCCTAACTCAGCTTGCCCGTTGGGGTTACGCGCCTTTCCCTCGCAACTGGGTGGAAGTGATTGAACGCGTCCGTCGTCCCGATCTATTTGGCGAAGCTTGCAGGTCCCTGGGCCTTCCCGATTTGGAACCCAATCGCCACAGTTTTGCCCTCTTTGATCATCTTATTTTCAATCCCGACGATCCGATCGGCTATCTGGAACGTTTTTCGATCCGTCGCGATTATCGCGTCTCGGAAGTTCTCCTCGATGATCCCGTCGCTAATTAAGGTTGGCTGAATAAATCTAAAAACCTTGTTGGGTAAAACTTTTAGACTTTTGCGGGAGTGATCGGGGGGAAAATTCAGGGACTTTTTCCCTGAAAATTAGGTAATTGACCAGATGAAAATCTCTAAAACCCTACACCCCACACCCCACACCCCACACCCCACGAAAAACTTTTTCAGCAGACCCGAATTAATAGTTGTGGTGGGCAAAGCCCACCTTAAAATAAATCTAGGACGAATATGCAAACTTTTACCGATAAGACCGTGAATTCCAGCACCACCACCCAGCCTTTTTTATTAGTTAGTAATGTTGCCAAAGAATACCCCTCTCCCGAAGGGGTTTACACCGTTTTAGACGGTGTGGAGCTGCAAGTCAATGAGGGGGAATTTGTCTGCATTATCGGTCACTCCGGCTGCGGTAAATCGACTCTTTTAAATATGGTGGCGGGGTTTTCTTCTCCTAGTCGTGGGCAAGTGCTGCTACAGGATAAAGAGGTTAAGGAACCGGGACCGGACCGGATGATGGTATTCCAAAATTATTCGCTTTTGCCCTGGAAAACTGCCTTTGAGAACGTTTATATCGGGGTTAGTTCGGTTTATCCCCAAAAATCTCACGCTGAGAAGGTGAGGATCGTGGAAGAAAATCTATCCCTAGTGGGATTGACAGAAGCAGCCCAGAAAAAACCCCCCCAATTATCGGGAGGCATGAAACAACGGGTTGCGATCGCCCGCGCCCTGGCCATTCGTCCCCAAGTCCTCATCCTCGATGAACCGTTTGGGGCCCTGGATGCGATTACTAAAGAGGAATTACAGGAAGAATTGCTGAAAATCTGGCAAGAACACCAGTTAACGGTGTTGATGATTACCCACGATATCGATGAGGCTTTGTTCTTGTGCGATCGCTTGGTGATGATGACCAACGGCCCAAGCGCTAAAATCGGTGAGGTGTTAAAGATGCCTTTTGCCCGTCCCCGGGTTCGTTCCCAAATTACCGAGGATCCCCGTTACTACGAACTTCGCAATGAAGCTCTCGATTTCCTCTACAATCGTTTTGCCCATTCGGAGGATCCCAACGAGGATGCCCCCGAAGAACCCCGCACAGAAAATCTCCTGGGTAAAATTGTTACTACTATTGGTGGCATAGCCTTACTCGCTTTTGTCGGTTTTAGTCTAATACAAATGTTCACTAGCAAGACTCCCAATACCGCTAATCCGGCTACCATAGAGGCCCCCAGATAGGTAGGGTTTGCTGAAAAAGTTTGTCGTGGGGGCAGGGTGTGGGGTGTAGGGTTTTACCGATTTTGAGGTAGAACGTAGGTTGGGTTGAAGCATGAAACCCAACGCCCGCATAGTTTACGCTACCGCTAACCCATCCTACAAATATAGCGGTTCTCACACCTGTGTGGCACAGTTAAACCTTTGCTAATGAGGGCTGGCTGAATAAATCTAAAAACCTTGCTGGATAAGACTTTTAGCCTTTTTTGAAATCCAAAAGTACCAGATATGGGAGTGATCAGGGGGAAATTCAGCTACTTTTTCCCTGAAAATTAGGTAATTGACCCCCTCAAAATCGG
>NZ_JASJFB010000733.1:0-3560 GCF_030065455.1 Microcystis sp. M53602_WE12
GGCTGGGAACACTAAATGATATAGCAAAACACTTACATTATGGCTCTTATGGATGTATTCACTCATTTTTCTATTGTACGCCGCGAGCGGCGGGGAATTAGACCCGAAGAGATTAAACCCACATTCCGCCCCCTAGTCGTTGAAACCAACAGTTGCTCTAGCCCTTGTGTAGTAAGACTTTTAGCGATTACTAAGAATTATGAAGTGTCACACTCTAGTCAGCGATCGCCAGCTTGCTTAATGAGAGTCTATCTCAATAATTTGGTATCAGAGCTATCAGATTTTTAGCGCTAATTGTGCATCTGCTGGGCAAACAAATTAGCCTGTAATTCAGAGCCGGCAATCGTTTTGACGATTTAGATAAAATTTTCAATGTGACACTTTAGGATGCGGAATGTGGGATAAGACATGATTCTAGTTTTATCCATCGATAAAAGTGTATGATTAAAGACATAAGAATTGATTGACATCAGGTATTAATGGTGTTAGGATATGTGAGGTGGATCACTCAGTTGTATCGCAAAACTCAAGTTTGAATTGCCCCCACGATTCCCATTTTGTCAACCTCGTCAAACAGATCAAGGAAATAAATGCACAGCTAATTGTCGCCCATCAAGCACAGCTGATCACCAGAGGTACTTGTGCTGTGAACCTGTAAATTTCCACTGACGGTGACATCGGTTTGGTCCTGGAACGCAACAACAAGTTAAGCTTCGATACTTTCTGTCTTGAATGCCTTTACTCTTTCCTAACTTATTGACCATGAGTTCAACCACTCCTATAACTACCGCCCAGTCATCACCAAAAAAACCCGTTGATGACCAGTCATCACCAAAAAAACCCGTTGATGATCAGAAGAAAGTAACTGAGAACGAGCAAATACCAAATAGTAATCAAGGAGACAGTCATGTTGATCAGTTGTTAGAGCAGGTTATCGGTGACGAAGATTTAACTCTTCTCTCCCTAGAAGAATTGGATGTGCTTTTGAATCAAGTTGATTTTTTAGAGGCAGTTGAACTTGATACTGGGGGAGGAACGATACCAAACAATGGCAATAACCAAAATTCAACTTCTACCTCAAGTCTTACCTCAAGTCCTGCCTCAAGTCCTACCTCAAGTTTTACCTCAAGTTTTACCTCAAGTTTTACCTCAAGTTTTACCTCAAGTCCTACCCGAAGTCTTACCTCAAGTTCTACCTCAAGTTCTACCTCAAGTGTCTCACGACCAGATTTAGTGGGCAGTTTTGGCACGATTAATTTGCCAAGTACGGTTAACTTCGGCGCTCAGGGAAGTGCAAAGGTAATTGTCACCAATCAAGGACAGGCGAGCGCCAGTGGTCCCAGTACTGTCAAACTGTACATTTCCACTGACGGTGAGATTGACAGTAACGATCGGTTACTCACCAGTGTCAGCACAAACTTGAACCTAAACGCCGGGCAGTCAGTCACCTTAGACTTAACGTATAACAACAATACTTCAGTCATCGCTGCGGGGGCTTACTTTCTCATTGCTCAAGTTGATGCCAATAACCAAATTCCCGAACAACTGGAAACCAATAATGTCACCAGTAAATTAGTATCGGGACTCAATACTAATGCCATCATCGACTGGAATGCGATCGCATTAAATGCGATTCAAGCCGAGGGAAAAGCAGGGCGGGGAGTTGGGCCGACAGTGGGTTCTCGCTTAATGGCCTTGGTTTCTACTGCTGTCTATGATACGGTTCAGGCCTTCAACACTTTATATCCCTCCTATGCTGTAAATGTGAGCGCACCAACAAATACCTCGTTGCAGGCGGCGGTAGTTGGTGCGGCCTATCGAGTTCTCTCTACTCAATTACCTGAACAAAATAGCTTGTTATCACAGCAAGTAACCAATTCTCTGGCGGAGATTCAGGACAGTGCCACCGCTGAAAACAGGGGTTTTAATTTTGGCATTTTAGTAGCCAATCAGAGCCTCAATTTACGCGCTAATGATGGTTCCAGCAACAATACGCCTTTCACTGCGCCGTCGGGAAACTATGTCTGGACACCAGAAACCTTAGGACCCACTGCTGGGGTAGCACTCGGTGCCAACTGGGGTGGGGTAACTCCTTGGACAATTGGCAACATTGACCAGTTTGTCTCGCAAAATCAACTTGATGTAACTCTTGATGGCCGTCCCGACAATCCTAATGATCAGGGTGCATTGTATGCCCAAGAAATTGAAGAAGTCCGGCTCTATGGTGGATTGCAAAACACTGCTCTCACGACCACTTTACGCAATGCAGACCAGGCAGAAATGGCTGTTTTCTGGGCCTATGACCGGGCTGATACCTTCCGTCCCTACGGTCACTTAAACCAAATTGCTCAAGAAATCGCCGTGCGTGAGGGCAATACCTTGCAAGAAGATGCCAGCTTATTTGCCGCATTAAATACCGCGCTGGCAGATGCGGTAATCGTCGCTTGGAAAGAGAAATACACTGAACTCCAACCTCGCCCTGATGACGTAATTGCTGGGGGATTTGCGGCTAATGACGGGATAGCTTCTACGGTGGGCGATCCCAATTGGAAACCCTTGCTGTCAGAATTAATGGGGGTTAATTCGCCACCTTTCCCGGATTATATGTCAGGGCATTCCGCCATGGGGGGAGCATTTGCTGGAGTGATGACTGAGTATTTTGGTGAAAACTATGTGTTTAGTGCTGTCTCCCAAGAACTTCCCGGTGTCGTTCGTGATTTCGATAGCTTCCATGAAGCGGGAATGGAAGATGCCATCGGCCGTATTTATGGCGGAGTTCACGTCCGGGAAGCTTGTATTGATTCTTTTGAAATGGGGTTAGCTGTTGGCGATTTTGTTTCGACAAGTGTCTTTCAGCCGATTGTCTAGTATCGTGTCGAGTTGAACGAACCTGCGTCAGTCCCCACCCTCAGCAACGCACCAGTGGGGAAGGTGCAGGGGGCGGCAATTTGAGGACTCGATGTCCGAAAAATTGCCAACTAAATTTTAATGGTAAATCCCATGCTTTAGGTGATATCGGTCGCACTTTGGAATTATCCCTGGAAAGGGTGCGACAAATTGAGTCGAAAGCGTTGCAAAAACTGCGTAGTTAGATCACCAACAGAATATCCCTACTAGAGAGTTAAATAGGGCTTGCTGAATAAATCTAAAAACCTTGTTGGATAATATCTTTAGACTTTTTGGAAATCAAAAAGTACCGGCCTTGGCAGTGATCGGGGGGAAAATTCAGGGACTTTTTCCCTGAAAATTAGGTAATTGACCACCTGAAAATCAATCGGTAAAACCCTACACCCTACACCCCACACCCCACACCCCACACCCTACCCCCAGGAAAAACTTTTTGCCGCAAACCCTAAATACTCCCTATTTTTTTAGGAGATTTTAACTGACTGAGAACAACGATTTGATGAGTTGCATTCCAGACGTTTTTGACGTTCTGCTAAAATTGTCTGTAAATTCGGTCTTCCGGTTAAGGTTAATCGCCAAGAAGCCCAAATTTCATAGATAATATCCACTAGAAACCCAATAACCGGCCATTTGGTAGCGGCATAAATCCAACC
>NZ_JASJFB010000489.1:0-3345 GCF_030065455.1 Microcystis sp. M53602_WE12
CTACTTACTTTTAAATGTCCCTTGGCGTATTTTTGACTAGCTTTTTTGTAGTTATTAGACTGCTTTTGTCCTCTCTTAAACTTTTTCGACTTTCTTCTATTCAGTTTATTAAGACGCTTCTCGGCTTTTCGATAATACTTAGGAGGCTCTACTGTATTCCCGTTACTGTCAGCATAAAGATATTTTAACCCCAGATCTAATCCTACGCAATGACCCGTCGATTCTGATTGTGGGGTTATATCTCTAGCATCGAGTTTTAGCATTAACTGGCAATAATATCCATCAGCCCTTTTAACTATTCTTATCCGTTGAATTTGCCATTCTTGAAAATCCAACAAGTCTCGACTACCAATTAGTTTTAACTCCCCAATGTTTTTCCCATCAGTGAAAGTTATTCTCTTGGAATTTCGATTAAGTTGCCAACCTGACTTTTTAAACTCAACAGAATGAGTACGTTTAGAGTATTTAGGATATCCTTTCTTACCAGCAATTTTGTTCTTACAGTTATTATAGAACCTAAGAATAGCAGTCCAAGTCCGTTCGCAAGCCTGTTGACAAGCTGTAGAGTTAAGGTCTTGAACAAAAGGGTATTCACTTCTTAATTGAGTGACATATTTATATACATCCTTTTGTCCTACACCTTTATTGTCTTCCCAATATCTAAGACATTTATTCCGAACAAACTGTACTGTCCGAATAGCCTCATCAATGGCTTGATATTGAGATGGTTTTCCTCTCAGCTTGTACTCTAAAACAAACATTTTGCGTTATCGACCTACCACGCAAACTATTCTAGCATACTAAAATTAAATTGGCAACTATAGATTAGAGTTATTTTTAGTCGTGCTTCGCTGTTCTATGCTGGCGGAACTTTTCATCTCCGAGGTGAAACCGAGAGATGAAAAGCCGACATTATAGGTAAAAAGCGATTTCTTTCTCCTTGAGAGGGGCAAAATCGGCGGCTAACAACAGCTGATTTAATTCCTCTTGGGGGATATGTTTGGCCCCGATGCGGACAATTCGCGATCTCATCGTGTTAGAAACCCCGCTTCTTTGTCGTCCTGCTTCCAAACCCATTACCCGGTGATAAAGTTCCAATTTTGCCGGGGGAATTGGGGAACCATCAAAATCAATGCCATTAGCGATCGCCACATCAATGGCATCAGCGCCCGTAGTTGTGGTTAAATTAGTTTCGGTGGACATAAAGACAATATAAAGGATCGTTGCTATTTTATCAGGCGATCGATATCCGCCGCTATGATCAGGAAAGTAATCTTCATTTCTGTGTGACTATGGCTCAATTGCCGACCTATCAACCAAAACAGTTATCCCTGGGCCCCCTGGAAGCGGAAATTCTCAATATTGTCTGGGAATTGGAACCCGTTAGCGTTAAGGATGTCCACGATCGCATTTTAGCGGATCCGGAACGAGATCTGGCCTATACTTCTGTGACTACGGTACTGCGTCGTTTAACTAATAAAGGCTGGTTAAGTTGTTATAAAAAGGGTCGGATTTTCTACTGGAAACCGATGGTTTCTAAGGAACAAGCACAGGCAATTAAAGCCTACGAACAATTACATCGTTTTTTGGCTATTGGTAATGCGGATGTGGTGGCTTCTTTTGCCGATAGTCTCGATACTGCTAGTGTCGAACAATTAAAAGCGATCGCATCTCGTTTAGATACCCTGCGTCAACAACGGAGAGAAAGCTAATGCACGGTTCAATGTTATTACTAGCATTAACTATCGCCATTGGTTTACGTTGGTTTCTGCCCAGCTATCAGCGTCGTTGGCAGATAACGCTATTTTTCTTTCTCTTTCCTCCTTTGCTGCTGTTAATGACAGTTATATCGGTGGTTTGTATGGGCTATCGCGGGCAAATGTTGGGTTATAACTCCAGTTTAATTAGTTACTTTAGTGCTATAATTTGGCTAGTTTTTGCTATATTGTGTTTGATAAAACTCTCCTATCAAACTTGGCAAACCCATCGGGATTTTAGCAGTTATCCCCTCAAAAAAATCACCGCTCAGAAGGCGAGAGTTTTAGCAGTGGATTTTCCCTACAGTGCCAGAGTTGGCTTCTGGAAGTCGGAATTAATTGTAACCCAAGGATTATTAAATCTCTTAGATCAAGAACATTTACAAGCAGTTTTAGCCCACGAACAAGCTCACCAAGAATATCATGACACTTTCTGGTTTTTCTGGTTAGGTTGGTTGCGATCGATGTCTTCTTGGCTGCCCAATAGCGAGAATTTATGGTCAGAATTGGTCTTCTTGCGGGAATTGCGCGCCGATAAGTATGCTTCTGGACAAGTGGATTATTTACTATTAGCTGAATCGCTGCTTTTAGTGGCAGAAAAAGTTAATCAAGTAGCGGAAATAAGTTTCTCCGATAGTTGCTGTGTCGCTCTCAATGATCATTCTTTAAATAATCGTTTATTAGAGAGAATCGATGCTTTAGTCGAGTCAGAAAACCCCGAACTTCCCAGATTTAACTATCAAGTCTGGCTATTGCTTTCCCTCTCCCTCGCTCCTTTCTTACTCTTGCCTTTACACTCCTAAAAATGACCCTAGAAGTTGGACAAAAAGCCCCCGAATTTGCCACCCCCAACCAAAGGGGGGAAATTAGTAAATTAGCAGATTTTGCCGGTCAATGGTTGGTCTTATATTTTTATCCCAAAGATAACACTCCGGGCTGCAGCACAGAAGCGATCGATTTTACCGCTTTGTCGCCGCAATTTCAGCAATTAAATGCGGTAATTCTGGGAGTTAGTCCCGATTCAGAAAAGTCCCACTGTCGTTTTATTGAAAAACACAATTTAACTATTCAATTATTGAGCGATCCCGAACATCAACAGGCGGAAATTTATCAAGTCTGGGGATTAAAAAAATTTATGGGCAAGGAATATATGGGGATTAGACGCTCCACTTTCCTGATCGACCCCCGGGGAAATATTGCCTATATTTGGTCAAATGTCAAGGTAAAAGCCCATGCAGAAGCGGTTTTGAAAAAACTTGAGGAATTGCAGTAGGAAGCCCCTAGTAGTCGATTTTTTCTGGGTACTGATCGCGCTCTTTTAAGTACCTAAGCAAAATTAATTACACATCTAAGCCGTCAGACTTCGTCGTGAGATCAGTAGTTCGACAAGCTCACTAACATGAACACTTTTTGCTGTGATTAGTAAACAGTAATCAGTGATCAGTGAGGCTCTTCGGTTTGTGTTATGCAATGGACGGGGGTTATAAGGGATGGAACCCTTACATAGAAAGGCATTTAGCGATTTTTGTCAATTGTTTTTGCTCTAGAGCAAACTAATCAATTAAGTCTCTTACCAGATAAGGATTTA
>NZ_JASJFB010000704.1:0-1640 GCF_030065455.1 Microcystis sp. M53602_WE12
GGTTCGATAGGGGGGCATAAATCGACTAAATCCTTATCTGGCAAGAGACTTAATTGATTAGTTCGCTCTAGATCAAAAATAATTGACAAAAATCGCCAAATGCTTTTCTATATAAGGGTTCCATCCCTTATAACCCCCGTCCATTGCATAACAAAAACCGAAGAACCATTATTTTTAGCAAACTCTCCTAGCTCTCTCTAACCTGAGTATCCTAGCATTGTTCCCAGTATTATTACTACTAATACTATCCATAAATGGTGTCTTTTTCCTTTATCTTTCCGAAAGTCCTTGACTTGTTTCAGTTTTTCTATTAAGCTCAACATATATTTTAAAAGTTGGCGGTCACTTCTCATTTTACAAAGACAGTGATCGCTTTTACTTTTGATATTCTGATGGGAGAATGAAACAGCCCTAGGGGTTTGGGGGGGGAGAGATTCCCTCTAGTGAATGTTGGATACGTCCTGCCAGGTTAAGGAAACTCGATGAACCAAGAATCCCGAAGCGCTTAGTGCGACGGGAGTGTCAATCAGTCACCATTGTGCCAAAGCTCCAGTAAGGGCTGAATAATCTTTGCTGTCAAAGCGCATCAACCTGACGCAAGAAAAATTGATTTTTGTAAATAATAATTTCAACTCGCTCGCTACTAGCATAGGATAGAAACGTCGAATTTTCAGGAGGAGTGACGATGAAAGACAGTTCTATATTCCGACGTTTCCCGCAGCTATTCGCGGGTTTGTCGGTGCTATCGATCGCCCTCGTTGTGAGTTCCTGGATAGCGGCGCGCTCGATCTTGGCGGTGAAACGGGCCAGCGATGTTTTTGTCGTGACTGGTTCGGCAAAAAAGGCGATTACATCCGATTATCTTCTCTGGCGTTTATCGGTTTCCAGTCAACAACCCACCGCCCGCGAAGCCTACCGCGATCTGATCCGGCAAACCGAGCGGATACGAGCTTATCTCAAAGAAAAACAAGTTCCCGACGACGCAATCACCACCAACGCGATCGAGACGATGGCGATTCCCGAAGTAACAGCTAACGGCCAGGAAACTGGGCAAATTCTCGCCTATCGCCTCACCCAACGCTTCGAGATTCGAGCGGGGGATGTGGCCCGTTACACGGAACTTTCTAGGCAGGTAACGGAATTGATCGAGGAGGGAATTAACCTCGTCTCTGAACCCCCCCAATACCTTTACACCCAACTGGATAAGCTGCGGGTGGAAATGGTGGCGGCAGCGACCAAGGATGCGAGAGCGAGGGCTGAGGCGATCGCCAGTAGTACCGGCAGTCGGGTGGGAAGGGTGCGCGATGCGAAAACGGGAGTTTTTCAGATCACCTCGCGCAATTCCACCGACGTGAGCGATTCGGGAATTTACGACACCTCCTCGATCGACAAAGATATTACCGCGGTCGTTTCGGTGACGTTCGGGATCGAGTGAATTACAAGACAATCCTTAGTGCTGTCCAGACAGGGGAGCCTCTGTGCTAGAGCTAGACTTGACGTTGACATCCTCACCGCCGTAAACGGACGGTGATTCCCAAACCTCACGATTTAGGTTTCTGCTTCTTTCCCTTGCGGGGTTCCGCACCTGCCTTAACAGATTTACTCTGTTCTGGTCTTATGGTCGCTCTACAGACTGACAC
>NZ_JASJFB010000307.1:0-1234 GCF_030065455.1 Microcystis sp. M53602_WE12
AAATGGGGCGAAAGTCTGTGGACTCTGTGTAAGACAGTACATGGTTTTTTAACTGTGGTATGCGACGGTGGTGGAAGCAGAAACTTAAATCGTGAGGTTTAGGAATCGCCGCACTTTTAGGGCGGCGAGGATGTCAACGTAACTCACCCCCATCATCCCCTGCTCAAGATTGACACTTTCACCGCTCATTTCTAGACAATCTAGGGGTAAATTCTCGGTTCACAGACCTAAACTAATAAGCTGTTCATAATTTAAATTGCTTGTTGAGATCAGGCAAGAGGCAACAGTAAAGGGATTGAGAGAGATTCGGCTGATCATTAAGAATAAGCGGTTTAAATACGTCTTAGCTTACTACCAAATCATCACCCAAAAAAATAAACAGAAAACTTCTTACAGAAGTCGGGCAAGGGGGAAATTTTCACCTTTAACCTGAAATATACCCCCCTTTTCCCGACAAAAGAGCGAGATTTTAGCCCCTGGCTGAAGGCTGACCATTAGATAAAATTTTGTTACGAGCATTCCGCCAGCAATTTTTGAGCAAGATATAATCGAAATAGTAGGGCAACCATTGGGCTAAAAGTTAAGCAAATTTAAGAGATAGCCATTCCAGAAAAAAATGTATCATCGATAATGTTGATCTTCCCCGGATAAGAGGCGAGTGAAGATTAATTGTTGAACCGAGCATCAGAAGCTATCTCTACAGGAGGAAAGATCAGAAAGTTATCCAAGAAGGGGAACCATCAGTCTTAACTTATCTATTTCCTATTGCTTGTATTCATTTAGTCATCTAACAGCAAGGGATGTAATCTCATTCAGGGGAAAAAGTCGCTATGAACCACCAAATAGAAACCCCGATCCGGTCACCCTCTCAAGCTCGATTCCGTTCACGGGAGGAACGCATCCAGATCGGTAAATCCCTCCGGGAGCGATTGCCGCGTTCTCGCCACGCTATCTGGCAACCCCCCGCAGCTGGTCGAGAGCCGATCGAGATCATCGAAGCATCAAATCGAGGGCGATTACAGGAATTGATTCCTATCCGCTACGGACGAATGTTGCGGAGTCCCTTTACCTTCCTGCGCGGTTCCGCTGCTTTGATGGCCTACGATCTGGCCACCACTCCCAAAACCGACATTATCGTGCAGGCCTGCGGGGATTGCCACCTCTTGAACTTCGGATTTTTTGCCACCCCCGAACGCAATTTAGTCTTCGATATTAACGATTTCGACGAAACCCT
>NZ_JASJFB010000203.1:0-1011 GCF_030065455.1 Microcystis sp. M53602_WE12
GAAGCGCAAAAAAACGGCTTCAGACAATATTTAGGAGGATTATTAGGGGAAAGTGAGAGGAAAAACCTCACTCAAATGGCCAATAATGCCGTCGGAGTAGTTTATAACCGATTACATCACTTTTTGACCGAATCGCCCTGGTCAGACCGTCAGGTAAATGAATGTCGCTTGCAAGTGATGAACCAATGCCGCCAGACGCAAATCCCCCGAGGATTTACGCTGATTGTCGATGACTCAGGACATCGAAAAAGTGGCAATCTGACCGCCGGAGTTGGGAGGCAGTACTTGGGAGAAATTGGCAAGACAGACAACGGAATAGTCGCCGTCACTACTCATCTCTACGACGGCAAAAAAAGTGTACCCCTAGACATGGAAATTTATCAACCGGCTAGTTCCTTAGCCGAGGGGAAAGAAGACAAAGAATTTAAGAAGAAACCAGAGATAGCGATAGATTTAATTGACCGGAGCTTAACCAGAGGCTATCGACCGAAAATCGTGTTAATAGATGCTGGTTATGGCAACAACACGAGTTTTCTGAAAGCCCTAGAAGAAAGAAAGCTAAAATACTTAGGAGGATTGGCAAAAAATCGAAAAGTAATTATTGAAAAAGAAGGGGGTGTGGAAGAAACAATCCAGCTTGAGCAACTAGCAAAAAGCCTATCAGAAAAGGATTGGGAGAAAATCACCCTAAATCTAGATAAAGAAAAAACGGTTTGGGTAGCGGTATTCAGAGCGAAAATATCTCAACTAGAAGGAGAAAGGAACTTGGCGATCGTCATGAATGCAAGTTCAATGGAAAAAGCCACAGAGGTGGACTATTTCATCACCAATGTAGTTGAGGCAGATACAGTAACAGCGTCGTGGATAGTGAGGACTTACACCGAAAGAAATTGGGTGGAAGTATTCTACCGAGAAGCCAAAGGATGGTTAGGGTTAAGGGAATATCAAGTCAGGGATAAACGAAGCTTACTTCGCCATTTTATCTTGTGGTTTTGTCCCTATCCATTAATC
>NZ_JASJFB010000024.1:0-1496 GCF_030065455.1 Microcystis sp. M53602_WE12
GACGTTCAAAAACCTTGCATTATCCTTCTTGTAGTACATCGCTTGGTACAAAAAACAAGGGCAACAAAGCCTAAAACGACCGGCTCCTGACGACCGGCTACTGACTCCTACCCCCAGGAAAAACTTTTTCAGCAGACCCTATTTATTCTTGCCACTTCCTAATTCATAATTCATAATTCCCGCTCCCCCGCTCTCCCGCTCCCCTATACCTTTTAAACAGGATTTAGTATTAGAGGTTTAATCAATAAAAGGGCATCAGCAAATGATGCCCTGTGGCTGAATATTTAAGTATGGTCATTTCAATTAAAATTGAGAATATCAATCCCAGAGTTCATAAGGGTTTTGTCGGTCTAGAGTGTCTCAGACTTATCTGAAATGACTATAGTTACAGATTTGATCCTAAGGATGAAGTATGCTCTTGTGTGCGCTCGTCTCCTGACTCGGAGAATTCTGACTCCCGAAAACGAAAACTTTATACTTCATCATTAAGATAAATCCCCTGCTTAGGCAGTGCGTTTTTTCATACTACCTAGTTCTCGAATGCCTAACCAACCGATCAAACTATAGCAAATCGATAGCAACATACTTTGAATACCAATTCTTAACCACTGTTTCAAAGCCTCTAAGTTAGCTTGGCTTTCTGCCTGTTTTCGTCGATCTTGCAGCTGAGTTTGTAGCTGATTTTTGATCTCATCTAATCGCTGTTTAAACTCCTTCGGTTTTTTGGATAAATCCCGTAAATTAGTTAATTGTTCTCTTTGTTGGCGGAGGGTCTGTAACTGTTCCGTGTTGATCGGTTGTCCTTGGAAACGACCAGTTTCAATCACTTGAGTTCTCTGAGATATCTGCTGTTCTAATAGTTGGGGATTTTGCGATAGAGTATTTAACTGGGCTAAGAAAGCCTGAATTTGTCCCTCTCCTTGGTCAACACCCTGTTCAATTTGAGTCAAAGCGTTGTTTTTAATCTGGTTGATATTATTGATATGAACAGGAATCATCAACAGAAAAACTAAGCCTAACAGTGTGGAAAGAATAAAGATCGGCCAACGCAATTCAAACCGAGATTTTCTAGGAATGACATCTCTATTGTTAGCGTCAATCCAGTAAGCGATTAAAACGAGAACGATACCCAGAAGAGGAACAATTCCTCGATCGACAAAGGTGGTGACGAAACCTACCTGCCATTGGGATTGATTAAATCGATAGGGCAGCGGCAGGATAAACCCATCCAAAAGGAAGGAAATAATGAAAACCAATCCCGCTAATTTCAGGGACAAAGAAGTAAAGCTGTTCATCGAAAAAATGGGTCTGAAACCCCGCCCTTTAGCGATAGCGGAGGGCGGCTTTATATGAGATAGCGAGAAACAATTAAACCGTTAGAACGACGAATTAACTGAATCTTGCTAACAGCTATCTGTCCCAATCGTTGACCATTGGTATCGCTTACAGATAGCTGTTTTTCGGTATCTCCACTGACATAACCAATCCCTTTGGGA
>NZ_JASJFB010000632.1:0-7121 GCF_030065455.1 Microcystis sp. M53602_WE12
AATATCCTCCCGTTCCAAATCATCGTAGTCGGCTAAAATATCTTCGATACTCATGCCAGAACTAAGTAATTCTAGGATAAATTCAACAGGATAACGCAATCCTCGAAGGCAAGGTTTGCCATGACAGATATTTAAATCGAGTGTGATTCGCTGCCAAAGTTGGTTTTCCATAGGTAATTCAGTTGCTTGTAATCGTCCAATCTTCTCTCCGCCTACTTCTACTATGCACAATTCTGTCTTTAAGTCAAGTTACTTTACAAAACTTCAAGCAATTTCTTGACAAAATTTAACCTTTTTTCTCATTTTTGAACCCTCACAAATTAATTATGCAAGGGGTTTAATCTACTATACACAACTAGGGATACTACGAGAACTAACACTGTCATTGATGACCAACTCATGGCTGATGCTCTTAAAGCTACTGGACTCTCTTATTCTTTGTGTGATAAATTTAACTTATATAGTAGTGATCGATCTTTGTGTCCTTTGTGTCTCTGTGGTTCGTTCCCCTCACTATTTATTTCCGGCAGTCTTCATTGACTATCTAGACCAAAAAAAACCAGTCTTCCCTAATTTTTCGGGAAAACTGGCCAAGCTAATCTTGAGATTTTAACCGACGTTAGCGGTTTGTTTTTGGCTAAAAAATGCCGCTAAAACCTGTTGGGCAATCTGGGGACTGGTTAAACCCAAATCAGCGAAGGATTCCTCTGGTGTTGCGTGGTCCACTAATTTATCGGGAACCCCGAAACGCTTGACCGGAACTAGAATATTAGCATCCTGTAAAGCTTCCAAAACCGCAGAACCAAAACCACCCATCAAACAACCTTCTTCTAAAGTCACCACTTTACCAAGACGTTGGGCAAGGGGAAAGATAAGTTCTGTATCAAGGGGCTTGACAAAACGAGCATTAACCACTGTGGCTTCGATGCCGTGTTCGCTGAGGATTTCGGCCACCTGTAGGGAAGTGTTGACCATCGTGCCGTATCCTAACAGGAGAACATCATCGCCACTGCGGAGAATTTCGCCCTTACCGATGGGTAAAGCTTCCCAACCCTCTTCCATCAGGGGAACCCCTAAACCGTTGCCCCGGGGGTAACGCATGGCAATGGGGCCGCTGGTATGATTAATCCCCGTCACCACCATTCTTTGCAGTTCCGCCTCATCTTTCGGGGCCATAATGGTCATATTGGGGATACAACGCAGATAGGCGATATCGTACATCCCTTGGTGGGTCGGTCCATCGGCCCCGACAATACCGGCCCGGTCCATACAAAAGAAAACCGGGAGATTTTGAATGCAGATATCATGAATAATCTGATCAAAAGCCCGCTGCAGGAAAGTAGAGTAAATAGTGACAACCGGGCGCATTCCTTCGCAAGCAAGACCACCAGCGAGAGTAACCGCGTGTTGTTCGGCAATTCCCACATCGATGTACTGTTTCGGCAGTTTTGCCTGAAATTTATCTAATCCCGTCCCCGTGGCCATGGCGGCGGTGATACCGATAATGCGCGGGTCATTTTCCGCTAATTTAGTGAGAGTATGCCCGAAAACTTTGGAATAAGCGGGAGGTTTCGGTTTACTGGAGGGAATCGGTTTACCCGTGGCTAAATTAAAGGGATTTTGGGCATGATAACCCACTTGATCTTTTTCGGCCCATTCGTAGCCTTTGCCTTTAACGGTGGCAACGTGGACGAAAACCGGTCCGTGGACCTTATGGGCCTGTTTAAAAGTGGCGATTAATTCGGGAATATTATGACCATCAATCGGGCCAAAATATTTAAAGCCCAATTCCTCAATCACTGCGCCGACTTTGGGAACTGCTAACCGTTTCATTCCTTCTTTGACTCGTTCCATTTCGGGAGTGAGGGAGTCACCGAAAAAGGGTAGATTTTTAAATTGTTCTTCGAGATTATCGGCGATAAACTGGACGGGTTCGCTCAGACGAACTTTATTGAGATAGCGGGAAATTGCCCCGACGTTGGGGGAAATGGACATCTCGTTATCGTTGAGGATAACCATGATGTTGGTGTTCGGTAAATGTCCAGCATGGTTAATCGCCTCTAGGGCCATACCCCCGGTTAAAGCGCCATCCCCGATGATCGATACCACCTTGAAATCTTCCCCCTTGGCATCCCGGGCTAAAGCCATTCCTAACCCCGCAGAAATGCTCGTAGAGGCGTGTCCAGCCCCAAAATGGTCAAATTTGCTCTCGCAACGTTTTAGATAGCCCGCAACGCCGTTTTTTTGGCGCAGGGTGTGAAAATCGTTATAGCGACCGGTAAGGAGTTTGTGCGGATAAGCTTGGTGTCCCACGTCCCAAAGGACTTTATCTCGATCGAGATCGAGGGTCTGGTAAAGGGCGATCGTTAGTTCTACGACTCCTAACCCCGGTCCCAAATGTCCACCGGTAGCGGCGATCGTCTGGAGGTGTTTTTCGCGAATCTGACGGGCAATATCTTCTAATTGACGGAGTGATAAACCATGTAACTGGTTGGGATGAGTAATTTCACTTAGGTGCATATCGGCTTCTTTTTCAAAGTAGTTTATCCCTATACCAACTGTATAGGATTTTCAGCCTGAGATGAGGGAAAATCTAGGCTAATCTGGCCGCCGTGCGTAAAATTTGGCTGGCTAACATGGCAGCCCCAAAACCATTATCGATATTAACCACACCGATACCGACCGCGCAGGAATTGAGCATAGTTAACAAAGGAGCAATACCACCGAAACTGGTTCCGTAACCGATACTGGTGGGAACGGCGATCACCGGGCGATCAACTAATCCCGCTACCACACTTGGTAAGGCTCCTTCCATTCCCGCAACAACAATTAACACATCGGCAGCATCCAGTAGATGGCGATGATTCAAGAGGCGATGAATTCCCGCTACTCCCACATCCCAGAGACGCTGCACGGAAAAACCGCATAATTGAGCAGTAACCGCCGCCTCCTCCGCTACGGGAATATCGGCAGTTCCCGCCGTTAGGATGGAAATTGTACCTTTTGGGGGATTTTCTGGAGCGGCTGCGGCAATGGCACAGATGCGGGCTAAGGGATAATAAACTAAGTCTGTCACCTGTTCCTGTAGCTGGGCCGCTATCTCTGCTTCAATGCGGGTGGCCATAACCACGGGACTATTTTGACGCAATACACCGATAATTTGGGCGATTTGAGCGGTGGTTTTACCCGGCCCCCAGATAACCTCCGGAAATCCCGTTCTTAATTGACGATGATGGTCAATTTTAGCGAAGTCTTCCACCGGTTCAAAGGCCAGATGTTTAAGTTTATCTAAGGCTGTCTCCGGGTTAATTTCTCCCCTGGCAACGGCGGTCAGCAGCGATCGCAAATCGGCAGCATGGAACATGATCAGTTATCAATGGGAAGTGGGGTGTGGGGTGTGGGGTGTGGGGTGTGGGGAAGTGGGAGAGTGGGGAAGTGGGGAAGTGGGGAAGTGGGGAAGTGGGGAAGTGGGGAAGTGGGGAAGTGGGGTGTGGGGGGATGGGAAGGATAAATAAAAATAATCTCCTGTCTCCTGTCTCGGAGACTCCTGTCTGGGAGTCTCCTGTCCCACTGCTATTAGGAGGCCATGGTAGCTGCGGGACGGCGGCGGCGATAAGTACGATTGTTCGCTGGTTCCGTTGCCGCCGCTTGCAGGAGAAAAATCACTAGGGGTTGACTCTGTAACTCCCGTTTGATTAAACGTTGCAAAGTCGTCTCGATTTCGGCCCGCAAACCGGCCCAATCCGGGGACCCCGTGGCGGTTTTAAATTCACCGATGCGATCGCTTAAACAGCGTTCGATCGCCCGAATAATTAGCTGATTCAGCAGCGGGATTTCCACTTTTGTCACCACACCGCGCAAATTAATCTCTGGGGGTGCGCTTAATTGTCCCTCACTGTTAACGAAGGATGCGATCGTAATCACACCATCTTCGGCTAACTGTTGTCTTTCCTGCATAATGTGTTCGTGAACCACACCCGCTTGATCGACTAACTCGATTCCCGAAGGCACTGGTGTGCCAAGTCCAATGCGATCGCTAGTTAACTCGATCGTGTCACCATTTTTGACAATTACCATATTTTCGGCGGGAATCCCCATACTTTGGGCCATCTGAGCGTGTTTGACCAGCATTCGGTGTTCTCCATGCACTGGCACAAAAAACTTCGGCCGCGTCAAAGATAGCATCAATTTATGGTCTTCTTGGGAACCATGGCCGGAAACGTGAATTCCCTTATCGCGTCCGTAAACTACGTTAGCACCCTGCATCATCAGGCGATCAATTGTATTGACCACAGCGATCGTATTACCCGGAATCGGATTAGCGGAAAAGACAATCGTATCCCCCTGACGCGCACGAATATGAGGATGTTCACCCTTAGAAATCCGCGTCATGGCCGCTAAAGGTTCCCCCTGGGATCCTGTGGTTAAAATGACGATTTTATCATCAGCTAAATTGCGGGTCGCTTTCAGGGGTTCAAATATATCGTCGGGACATTTTATATACCCCAAATTGCGCGCATGAGCGATGACATTTAACATCGATCGACCCACTACCACCACTTTCCGGTTAAATTTCTGGGCCAATTTCAACACCAGATTAATCCGATGCACTGAGGAGGCAAAGGTAGTGATCATAATCCGTCCCGTTGCTTGGTTAAAAACCCGCTCTAACCCGGGATAAACGGAAGCTTCCGAAGGAGTATAACCGGGTACTTCCGCGTTAGTGGAATCACTCAATAAACATAGCACCCCTTTCTCGCCATGTTCGGCAATTTTTTGTAGATCAAAGAATTCGCCATCCACGGGAGTATGGTCAATTTTAAAATCTCCTGTGTGAATAACTACCCCTAAAGGAGTGTGAATTGCTACACAAAAACTATCGGCGATCGAGTGGGTATTGCGGATATATTCCACCATGAAAGATTTACCTAAACGCACCATTTGCCGGGGAACTACGGTTTCTAATTTGGTACGATTTGCTAATCCTGCTTCTTCCAATTTATCCCGCAATAAAGCCATCGCTAGATGCGGACCGTAGATAATTGGTACATCAAATTGTTTGAGATGGTAGGGAATGCCACCGATATGATCTTCGTGACCGTGGGTGACGATCATACCCTTAATTTTATGGCGATTTTCTCTTAGATAAGTCATATCGGGAAGCACTACATTGACCCCGTGCATATCATCGGAAGGAAAAGCTAAACCGGCATCCAGGAGAATAATCTCATCATCGTACTCAAAAACACAGGTGTTTTTGCCGATTTCGTGTAGTCCTCCTAGGGGAATGATCTTTAGTTTTGCTTGGGTTTTATCTTGATTCATTAGGTGTCCTTTGATGGTAAGTTATGGTGATTTTTCAGGTGGTTTTTTTGGACGGGAAATCTCAAAAAATGAATAGTTAGAACAATTCTTGCTAGGAAAATAATACCTAGCTAAACTCACTTATATCAATACTTTCTAGCCGTTCTAAACTATATTTTTTTCTAGTTAAGCTATTAACATTATAACCTATTTCTCGAAAAAATCCTAGTTTAGTGAGCCAAATTTTCTAGTATTTTTCTAGATTAAAGCCAATTCTTGCATAACTTTTGCTAATCCTTCTTCTAACTCGGGACTTAGGGAACATAAAGGAAGTCTTAGACCCCCCACTTCCCAACCGACTAGATTTAAGGCCGCTTTAATTGGAATTGGATTAGTGGCACAGAATAAACCTTTAAACAGGGGAAATAATTTCAAATTAATCTCGATCGCTTTGGCCGCATCTCCAGTTAAGAAAGCTTGAATCATTCCTTGGATTTCTTCTCCCACTAGATGACTAGCAACACTGACCACTCCCACCGCACCACAGGTCATCAGGGGTAAGGTGAGAAAATCATCGCCGGAATAAATAGCGAAATTTTCAGGAGTATGACAGTAAATCTTACAGGTTTGTTCTAAATTACCACTAGCTTCTTTTACCGCCACAATATTATCAACTGCTGCCAGTTTAATAATCGTTTCTGGGGTCATATTTTGACCCGTGCGACCAGGTATATTATAAAGCATTACTGGCAGATCGGGACAAGCTTTGGCAATGGCGCAAAAATGCTCATATAAACCCTCTTGGGGAGGTTTATTGTAGTAGGGAACCACTTGTAAAGAACCATCTAAACCCAGTTTAGCAGCCTGTTGGGTCGCTTCGATCGCTTCGGAAGTGCAATTAGAACCCGTCCCCGCAATCACTTTTCCCCGACCATTAACCGCTTTTTTGACAATACTAAATAGTTCGTATTCTTCCTGCCAACTTAGGGTGGGTGATTCTCCCGTCGTCCCACAGACCACTATACCATCGCTACCGTGGGTAACTAGATAATCGGCCAATTTTTCCACCAGGGCATAATTAACTTGACCCTCGACGGTGAAGGGTGTCACCATCGCCGTAATTACTCGTCCAAAATATGTTTCACTCATTGATCAGTTATCAGTTATCAGTTATCAGTTATCAGTTATCAGTTATCAGTTATCAACTTCTGAAGGCAAGAGGCAAAAGAAAGAATCTGGCAATCCTCCTAAGTAGGGAGGCACAATTAGTTATTTGTAGGATGGTTTAGCGGTAGCGTAACATAATCAGGCGTTGGGTTTCATGCTTCAACCCAACCTACGTTCATCTTATATTTAATTCCACCCACCCACTTAATTATTTGTAGGATGGGTTAGCGGTGGCGTAACATAATCGGGCGTTGGGTTTCATGCTTCAACCCAACCTACGTTCTAGTTAACCTCTTGCATAATTAATTTTTGAGGATTCAAAAACGGCAAAAATAAGGATTAAATTGCCTAAAGTCTGTAAATAGACCATTTAATTGATTATTATTCATTCTTAATCCTCCTGACTACTGACTACTGACTACTGACTACTGACTCCTAACCCTAACAACAATTTTTGATTTTTACCAGAGGTCTAGTTATTATCGCCTTGATCTAGCTGATGGCTGATAGCTTAATTATCAAACTGTTGCTAATCTTGAACCGACGAGATTTTTCTTGACTAAAAGTTCCGCAATTTGCACGGCATTTAAAGCCGCACCCTTGCGAATTTGATCGCCGCATAGCCACAATTCTAGACCGTTAGGATGGGA
>NZ_JASJFB010000867.1:0-5899 GCF_030065455.1 Microcystis sp. M53602_WE12
AATCCTTATCTGGCAAGAGATTTAATTGATTAGTTCGCTCTAGATCGCAAACAATTGACAAAAATCGCGGTAATGTCTGTCTCTATAAGGGTTTCATTCCTTATAACCCCCATCCATTGCATAACACAAACCGAAGAGCCGTAAAAATTAACTGTCCGACTGCTCCGGCAATAATTCCAGCGATGACACTGCCAAATGTGCCTTGAAAACCTTCGGATATCCCTAAAAGACGACGACGCAAATAGGCATTTTGCCCCATTATTAAGGCTAAAGCAATACCAATGGCTAAAATTCCCGTCCAAACCGATGTCACCATCAATAATCGCTCTCGATCTTCTGTGGCATAATTTTGATTACTTTGTAAACTTTGTAAAGTGGTTTGAGCAATAGTTTCACCCAGTAAGGGTAAGATTTTGGCAAATCCTTGTCTTCCCGATGCGGTTTCACCCAACAAAAAGACTTCTCCAGGGTTATTTGCCTGTAATTGACGATAGGTGAATTGATCCGTAAACTGTATAACTAAGTGAAGTTGGTTAATCTGGTGAATCTGTAAACTTCTCTTAACCCCATCTAAAGATTTCATCGTTAAATCAGGAACTTGAGGAGGAGCATCCGTGATCAGAAGGATAACTTTAGTCGAATCTGAGCGAAAAGGCTGATTTGCTGCTAAATCTAAAGCATCTAAACTGCTTTCTGGAGCATCTCCGCCATTAACTTGTTGAATTTCCGCCACTTTTTGCCTAAATAAAGTCGGATCTGCGGTAAAAACTCCGTCGGGAAAGCTTAAAATCTGGCTTTCTTCCCCATATAAGCGATCGCCAAAGGCAATTAATCCGATTTTTGCATCTAGCTTTTGGCTGCTTAATTCTTGGGAAAACTGCTGAATTCCTTCTTTTACGCCATTTATCTCCTCATTCATACTTGCAGTGACATCTAAAACAAAGAGTATATCTACTTTAGGAATAGAGGGAGTGACAGGGGTAATAGCAGGGGGTAAGGCAAAATGAAGGAAAATTTCACCAAAAAGAGAAGCAATTAAGCACCCTCCCGCACCCCATAACCCAAAGAGCAGGGGTTTACTGATTTTTCTCGTTCGCTTCTGTCTTAAGCTAGTCATAGGCTGTTTTTGATCACCCTACTTCTCTATATCGTGACTTAGAGGAGAAGTTATGCAGAAGATCAACAAGCTTAGGCTTTAATTGCCAAAAATAGTCTTTTTAGACTTAATTTAAGATTAATTGATGATAAATAGCTCAAAAAAGGGTTATTTTTGGTTTTACCAGTTATTTGAGCTAGTTTCCTCAGTTATTCAAGATAAACCATAAATCTTCACAAAAATTTACAAATCAGATGGCATAATCGCTTTAGCTCAAGACGAATAGATCAGGAGTAGCCAATAAAACCAGATTTAGTCTGAGCGCAAGCCTTACGCCCCTACAATAAATAGGGTTTGCGGCAAAAAGTTTTTCCTGGGGGCAGGCTTCGGCCGTGAGCTCAGCGTTTGACAAAAGCTCACGCCGAGGTCCGAACGGTTGTGGGGTGTAGGGTGTAGGGTTTTAGCGATTTTGAGGGGGTCAATTACCTAATTTTCAGGGAAAAAGTCCCGGAATTTTCCACCCGATCACTCCGGGATCTGGTACTTTTTGGTTTCCAAAAAGTCTAAAAGTCTTACCCAACAAGGTTTTTAGATTTATTGAGTCAGCCCTAACTGCTATAAGAATTCATCTTTCTATCGTATTGAGGACGACAGGGACTGCCCCAAGCGACCTTTTGAGCGGGAATATCGGCAAATACGCTACTTCTTGCCCCAATAACAACATTAGAGCCAATTTTTACCCCCGGAGCCAGGAAACAATCGGCTGCGATCCAAGTACCATTACCAATGAGGATGGGAGTGGTTTTTAAGCTGAAAGAGCGATCGCTGGGATCGTGACTGCCAGTGCAAAGATAGCATTTTTGAGAAATCACACAATGACTGCCGATGGTAACGTTATCTAAACTATAAATCACCACATCATCGCCAATCCAAGTATAATCGCCGATCGCAACTTTCCAAGGATAAGAAACCCTTGCCGTCGGGCGAATTTTCACCCCAAGGCCGATTTTAGCCCCGAATAGACGCAAAACAGCGCAGCGAAAGCTATCCATCTGGTGCAAACTAAGGGGGAAAAGAATCCCCTGTACTAACCACCAAAGTAGGATAATTGGATTAGAACGACCGCGATCAAACCAAGATTGATCGTAGGTACGCAGATCTAGCCACGCTTCCTCATCGGTGCGGATTTCTGGGGACATAGGACTTATTTAATCATTTCTGCGGGTTGAGGTTCCGAGGGTTTAACCGGGGGATTAGCCTGGGCATTAACGTTTAATTTACCGCCAAATTGCCGTAATTCGTACAATTTAACCCCTATTTGGTATTCGTACTGACTCAAAAGACGACCGTAGATATAACCAGCTTTGCCATCCAAGAAACCGAGACGGATAAAATAAAAGAGAATAAAGCGCAGCAGCGGTTTAAAGGGCAGTTTTACCCAAATTTTCTTTAAAAAGCGTTTTCTCTGCACCGCATCACCGAACAGGTTCGCTCCGATCGTGCCGCTTTCGTCATTACCCGTGAGAATATTGTAATAAACCCGCGCTTCCCAGTTGGAATAACGATTATGTCTTTCTAACCAATGATAGATATCGCGGAAATCGATGTGCAGCATATCATTTTTCAGATATCCCACCTTGCCATCAAGGATAACGTGTTCATGAACTTCGTTATCTCCCGTGTTGGGGATATCTTCCGTGTTTAAATTCTCGTATCTGCCCGACTTATGTTTAAATAAACGCAGATTCCAGTCGGGATACTTGCCACCATAACGGATCCACTGTCCGAGGAAGAAGACGCGACGATTGAGATAATAACCGTTATAGTCGGGATCTTGGATCACGGTGGCGATTTCGTCCCATAGTTCGGGGGTGATTCTCTCATCACAATCGACGATTAATACCCATTCATTGCGAAAAGGCAGATTATCGAGGGACCAGTTTTTCTTTTTCGGCCAACGACCATTAAAATAAAATTGGACTACATTAGCCCCATAGTTGGTAGATATTTTGATCGAGCGATCGCTACTTTGGGAATCGACGACAAACACTTCATCAGCCCTAGCAACACTCTCTAAACAGGCGGGAAGGTTAGATTCCTCGTTTTTGGCGGGAATTAACACCGAAACGGGAATTTTTTCTGATTGACTAAACATTGGTACACTGTGGCTAGGTAGAGTGTTCGCATCTTTCCTTAAAACCCTTAGTCACTCAGAAAGCGAGAACTAGGACCTAAGATTTTTCTTGATCTTACTATACCTTATTTGGTTTTTTACCTAAAAATGTCGGCTTGAACCCAAGAGAGAGACTCCTAGAGACTTGCATATTCTCCCAGAAAATAGCGAAAAATTTGATCGCTAATTTCTAACTGCGAAATAGACGACTATACTGGGTTTCGTGGTTCATACTGGCAAAACTTAGCCCCCAACTCCAACTGCTCAGGTTTTCATCGGCTAAACTGATAATATCTGCTGTTGCTGTTAATAAACTGGGCTGTAAACCGATCAGAAGCGATTGTCCTAGGGTTTGTCCAAGGGGAATTAAACGCAATCCTGCATTGATTAAATTACTTGCCCAACTGTGTAAATAGCCTAAAACCGCTAATTCTTCGCCAATTTGCCAATGACTTGCCCCGATCGCAAAAGCGGTGGCATAATTAGCCTGTTCTGGTAGATTATCTCTGGCCGGTGCTAACTCCCGCAATAAGTTTAACAGCGATCGCCCCATTTGCCAGCTTTGTTGTCTTAATTCGGCCGTTTCCCGCGTTGCCGATAACCAATTATCCCAATAATTAAGTTTTGTAAAATCCTCTTGACAAAAACAACGATATACCCTTAGCAAAACAGCCGTTTCTAAGCGAATCGAGCCTTGACAAAGCGATCGCTCTAACCAATCATTTAAGCTGGCACTATTGGAGATAATCCCCTTTTCGACGAGGGTTTCTAGCCCTTCGGAATAACTATAGCCCCCCACGGGTAAAATGGGACTAGCCAATTGTAATAAACACAAAAGTTCTTTTTGATTGAGCATAGAAAACCGAGAAAATTGTCCTTAACACAATCAGGGAAATGCTTGGCACTTCGTTATTTAGATCGAGCGGATAGAAAGCGGCACTTTGTGAATTATACCGTGATTAATAGCCACAATTATCAACTACTATACTTAGGGTTTGCGGCAAAAAGTTTTTCTTGGTGGCAGGGTGTGGGGTGTGGGGTGTGGGGTTTTCCCCATTTTCAGGGAGTCAATTACCTAATTTTCAGGGAAAAAGTCCAGGGATTTTCCCCCCAATCACTCTCGGCTGGCACTTTTTGATTTCAAAAAAGCCTAAAGATATTATCCAACAAGGTTTTTAGATTTATTCAACCAACTCTACTTATGTCCTCACGAGAACAGCATTTTCTGAAAATAAATCTTGTCGTTCTCCTCTTGATTTTAGCTTTGACTGCTTGGGTTGATCGGGCAGAATTAAACTCTAGTCTTTTGTTTTATCCTCCCGCTACTCCCCCAACTCCGATCGCTGGTTTATTAACCCATTCTTTTCAATTGCTTTGTTGTTTCCCTCCGATTGTTTGCCTTTTTAGTTATGCTTTATTGTCCCGCAAGGCAAGTTTCAATAATTCTCGCCATTTTTTACTTGTTTCTGGCATAATAACGGGACTTTTTGCCATCAATGAAATCTTCAGAATTCATATCATTCTCCTCTATTTTAATATTTCCAAATTTTTGACTATCTCTGTTTATGCCCTCGCAATTCTGATTTATGGTTTAGCATTTTGGCGGCGAATAAGACAAACTTATTACCAAATTTTAATCATTGCTTTAGCACTTTTAACTTTTGCAATTGCTATCGATTTTCTCCAGCTTAAAAATCAAGGTTTTGCTAGTCTAAGTGAAGGAATTCCTAAACTGTTAAGTGCTGTGAATCTAGCTGGCTATTTTTGGGATGTATGTTTTCAAGAAATTTCAGCCCAGATCAAATCCCAA
This sequence comes from Microcystis sp. M53602_WE12, assembly GCF_030065455.1. Lineage (NCBI taxonomy): Bacteria > Bacillati > Cyanobacteriota > Cyanophyceae > Chroococcales > Microcystaceae > Microcystis > Microcystis sp. M53602_WE12. The sequence goes on from NZ_JASJFB010000867.1 coordinate 5,080, forward strand.
TAAATTATCCATTCATCTGTTTAACCAGATGTAAAATTTCGGGAAGAATCAGTTTTTCTAGGGCTAATTTAACGGCATTAGTGGAACCAGGGAGAGAAAAGACTAATAAGTTTTGATAAACCCCAGCTATTGCCCTTGATGCCATGGCACGGGAGCCAATTTCCTGATAGCTGAGATAACGAAATAATTCGCCAAAACCGGGCAAAGTAATCCTTAATAAAGGTACTAAAGCATCATAGGTATTGTCTCTGGGAGCAATACCCGTACCCCCATTGAGAATTAAGACTTTTATCTGATTTTGATTGCTAATCTCTGGTAAGATTGCTTGAATTTGTAAGGGTTGATCGGGGATAATTAAGTATAGGCCGATATCATGACCCGATCGAGTTAGTAACTCTTGAATTATTTGGCCACTCCTATCCGTCTCTGGGGTACGAGTATCGCTCACCGTGACTACGGCACAGGTAAGGTTAAGGGGGGCGGTGTCGGGATGGGGATTGACACTCCCGTCACTAAAAGCGAGGGATTCTTGGTTCATCGAGTTTCCTTAATCTGACAGGACGTATCCAACATTCGCCAGAGCGCCCCCTTGGGGCAAGGGGGGGTCAGACGATTTAATCTTTTTTCTGCCTGGCGATAGTATTGCGGTATTTCTACCGTTTCCCCATAACTATTAGCGTAGAAAACTTTTAAGCCTACATCCAATCCTACACATCTTTGGCTCTTCGGTTTGTGTTATGCAATGGATGGGGGTTATAAGGAATGAAACCCTTATAGAGAAAGACATTACCGCGATTTTTGTCAATTGTTTGCGATCTAG
>NZ_JASJFB010000896.1:0-2811 GCF_030065455.1 Microcystis sp. M53602_WE12
ATTTATGGCTCTTCGGGACTTGTTATGGTTCGATAGGGGGGCATAAATCGACTCAATCCTTATCTGGCAAGAGATTTAATTGATTAGTTCGCTCCAGATCGCAAACAATTGACAAAAATCGCCAAATGTCTTTCTCTATAAGGGTTTCATTCCTTATAATCCTGTACGTTGCATAAGACAAACCGAAGAACCAAAATTATTTTTCGACAGTACCTAGGGTTTGCTGAAAAACTTTTTGCCGCAAACCCTACTTAAAAAAAATCTCTCAATTCTTTACAAAACTTAATCAAGAGAGGTACAATGTATAAAACTTAACAGTCTTGACAGTCAAAACTGGAGTTCGATGGCAATCAACTCCCTAACGGGGAAAACGGGGGGAAGGCAATTCATCCCTACAGTAACTTCCTTTTGCTCCCACAAAAATGTCACCCCAAAACCCCCGGACAAACTCAGGTTTTAGAAAGACCAAAAATCCCGTTGAATATCTCTATCTAAAGAGGTATGACTAATTTTCCTAAATCATCTATAGTTACCAGCGTAGGGCAATGGCAGTATAAAAGTGGACAACTGACTGTCTAAAGTTGGACGATTCTCTCTCGAGAAATTTCTTTAATTAAAACTGGGTTAAGTTAAGTAGTCGGACATAAATTCTGTTCTCTATCTTAAGAAATGTAAATTGCCGCAATTCTTACTGACTCCTGACTTAAAAGTGGCAAGTGGCAAGTGGGGAGAATACACAAAAGCTGTCTCCTGTCTCCTGTCTCCTAGCCCCACCAACAAACTTTTTGCCGCAAACCCTACTTAACAGCTTATTATATGAATACCCTCATCACTATTCGAGAAGCTTCCGATTTACTCGGAGTTAGCATTAAAACCCTCCGGCGCTGGGAACAACAGGGTAAAATTGTCTCAATTCGTACCCGCGGCGGTCATCGCCGATTTCGACCGGAAGATCTCTTACAATCTGGTCAAGCAACCCCATTGATTATTGGCTATGCTCGTGTTAATCGACCTGAACAAAAACCCCAATTAGACACCCAGATAAAAGCGTTAGAAGAATTTTGCCATCAGCAGGGTCAACCCTTTGAAATTCTCACCGATATCGGCGACGGAGTCAGCCACAATCACCCTAATTTTATGCGTCTAGTGAAGATGATTTGTCAGGGTGAGGTGAAATGTCTAGTTTTAACCCATGCGGAAACTATTAGTCTCTTTTGTCATGATTTTATTTTGGGTTTGTGCCGTCTCTTCAAAATCCAAGTCATTATCCTCAATCAACCCCAGGAATCCATTGCAGCTGAGGATTTAGTGGACGATCTGCAAGCCCTCGTCACCATCTGTTACGATCATCTCTACCCACTACATAACCCGGCTCATCAGCAATTACTAGAATACCTAGGGGCGCTTAAGGATGTCCGTGTGGCTTAAAATTATCCTTGGCCTGGGTTTCTCCTCCCTCTTTGTTGCCTGTCTGATGCCGCCTCTACTGTTCCCCGAACCAGGGCCAAGAATAGTAATATTTGAGATGATAAAGAGAATATGATCCCCCCTTGCCCTAGGGTTGATTCAAGGTAGGGTTGATTCATGAATCAACCCTACCCCTTGCCCCCCTTAAAAAAGGGGGGAAAACCAGGAAAGTTCCCTTTTCCAAGCTGGATTGAGGGGGATCAAATTGGCTGACGGCTATATTGACATCCACATTAACGGCAAATGAAACTAGAAACCACGGCGATTAAACGGATTCTCGATGCTAACCTTGACCGCGCCAGAGAAGGACTGCGAATTATCGAAGAATGGTGTCGTTTTGGCTTAGATAATCCCGATTTAGCCCAAGAATGTAAAGAAATGCGCCATCAATTAGCTAGTTGGCACTCGATCGATCTTAAACTACATCGGGACACAGCCGGCGATATCGGCAGGGATTTAAGCCATCCCAGGGAAGAAATCCGGGAGACTGTCGAGGGACTGCTGCAGGCCAATCTCGCTCGCGTACAGGAGGCTTTTAGGGTTTTAGAAGAATACGGTAAACTCTATGATCTGGAGCTAGGGATAGCCTGTAAACAGCTGCGCTATCGGGTTTATCAGCTAGAGAGTAAACTATTAATCTCGCCACCTCTGGAAAAACTGCAAGCATCTCCCCTCTATCTAGTCACTTCTCCTGCCGAAAATCTGCTAGAAATCGTCGAATTAGCCCTAAAAGGGGGGTTAAAATTGGTGCAGTACCGCCATAAAACCGCCGCTGATACCATTCGTTTAGAAGAAGCCGCTAAACTGTGTGAGTTATGCCACCGTTACGATGCTTTGTTTATTATGAACGATCGCGTCGATATTGCTCAGGCCATTCATGCCGATGGTGTTCATCTCGGTCAACAGGATGTACCGATTTCCCTAGCGCGGCAATTTCTCGGTCCTGGGGCAATTATCGGCCGGTCCACCACTAATCCCCAAGAGATGGCCAAAGCAATCCAAGAAAAGGCCGATTATGTGGGAGTCGGGCCGGTTTATGCCACCCCCACCAAAGCAGGAAAAACCCCGGCAGGATTGGAATATGTCCGTTATGCGCGGGAAAATTGCCCTTTACCCTGGTTTGCGATCGGTGGTATTGATAGTAGTAACATTAAAGAGGTTTTAGAGGCAGGAGCGCAACAGGTAGCTGTAGTCCGGGCCATCATGGAAGCGCAGCATCCCGATGTGGTGACACAACAATTATTAAACCAATTAAAGTAGGGTGTGGGGTGTGGGGTGTGGGGTGTAGGGTGTGGGGTGTGGGGTGTGGGGTGTAGGGTGTAGGGTGTGGGGTGTGGGGTGTGG
>NZ_JASJFB010000463.1:0-4523 GCF_030065455.1 Microcystis sp. M53602_WE12
ACGGAATTAGTTCCCGATATGACAGTAGGGAAGACCTGTTTAGGAATCGACGCGGGGATTGAGAGTTTTGTCGCTACTTCACGGGGAGATTTAATCAAAGCCCCTCGATTTTTGTTGAAAGTACAGAGTAAGCTTAAATTGCTACAAAGACGCTTTAAACATCAAGTCAAAGGCTCGAACAATTGGTTAAAACTTCAGGAGAAGATAGCAAGATTACATGAAAAAGTGTCTAATACTCGTAGAGATTGGCACTTTAAATTAAGTCATTACCTTTGCGATTTTGCTGATAATATCTTCGTTGAGGATATTAACTTCGTTTCCTGGTCTAGAGGGATCGTTAGAAAACAATCTCTAGATTCGGGTGTCGGTAGTTTTATTAACGAGATACTACCCTTTGTCGCTTGGAAACGGAGAAAATATTATCTTAAGGTTGATAAAAACGGAACTTCGCAAGAGTGTCCTAATTGTGGCGCAATTACTGGTAAAAAAGCGTTATCGGAAAGAGTTCACCGGTGTGATTCTTGCGGCCACATTGAACCGAGAGATACGGCATCAGCGAAGGTAATCGAGAACCGAGGAAAAAACGCGGTCGGACTGACCGTGTTAGAAAACGCTTGCGGAGGCGATCTGACGGGGATCGACCGGGTTAAACCAGGTCGATCTAGTTAAAAGCCTAAGAACCGAGAATCCCCCGCTACACCGCGCGAGCGGTTAGCGGGGGAGAGTCAATTCCCATTCTCCTGTCTTCTGTCTCCTGTCTCCTATCTCCTGATTTAAGCATAAATACTTGTTGACAACTCATAGTCGTTATGAGTACACTTAATTTAGACAAACTCAAAATGAGTACGACTTAGCAATTAGGAGTTGACGATTATGCTACCAAACCGAGAAGGGCAGAGAGTTCCCGATGTCACCTTTCCTGTACGTCAAAATAATCAATGGGTGAACATCACCAGCGAGGAATTATTCAAAGGAAAAACCGTTGTTCTTTTTGCCTTACCCGGGGCATTCACTCCCACCTGTTCCACCTCCCATTTACCCGGATATAACGAATTAGCCCCAGTTTTTCGGGAAAATGGCGTAGATACTATTGTTTGCTTGTCGGTGAATGATACCTTTGTCATGAACGAGTGGGCAAAAGATCAAGAATGTGATAATGTCGTCTTGATTCCCGACGGTAACGGCGAATTTAGCGCAGGAATGGGGATGTTAGTCGATAAAGCTGACTTAGGTTTCGGTCAACGTTCTTGGCGCTATTCGATGCTAGTCAAAGATGGTGTTATCGAGAAAATGTTCATTGAACCGGAAGAACCGGGAGATCCTTTCAAAGTCTCCGATGCAGAAACGATGCTAAACTACATCAACCCAGAAGCCAAAAAACCGCCTTTAGTCTCTCTTTTCTCGAAAGTCGGCTGTCCCTACTGCCTCCGGGCCAAGAAAATGTTAGAAGAAAAAGGCCTACAATACGAAGAAATTATCCTCGGACGGGATGCCACCAGTCGTTCTCTGCGGGCCATGAGTGGTAATACCACCACCCCACAAGTCTTCATTGACGGCCAATTAATTGGCGGTTCGGAAGAATTAGCGGCTTATTTAGGAGCATAATTAATCAGCTATCAGCTATCAGCCTCTGATTTTTCAATTAATTAGCCATTTTTCTAGTTATCAACACTATTATCTAGCTGACGGCTGAGGGCGATGTTAATCAATTCTGAAAGGGGATGTGTATAACTTGAGCTTAATTGTAGGATCAAAATCAGTCCCCTCTACACGGACACAAGTGAGAAAATTATCGAGTATTCTGTTAACTGATCAAGGAGAAAGATTATGGTAGCCACTCCAGTCAAAACCAAAACCACGGGACAATACTACGCCACCCGCATCGATTTAGCATTAGATATCCGCAAAGCTGTGGTTGAAATCTTAAGCCAAACCCTTGCCGCTAGTTTAGACCTAAAAACTCAGGTTAAACAGGCCCACTGGAATGTAAAAGGTTTAAATTTCTACCAATTGCACAGCCTCTTCGACGAAATGGCCACGGAATTAGAAGGCTATGGGGACATGGTAGCAGAACGGATTACCGCTTTAGGTGGAACCGCTTTGGGAACAGCGCGCATCGCTGCCGCTAACTCGATTCTGCCGGAATATCCGGCTGATATCGTCGATGGTAGTGAACATATCGTTGCTTTAGCCGAACGTTATGCCTTATACGCCGCCCATCTTCGTTCTGCTATTGATACCACTGGCAATCAAGGGGATGCCGACACAGCAGATCTCTATACGGAAATCTCCCGGGACATCGATAAACGTCTCTGGTTCCTAGAAGCGCATCTGATTAAATCGGAAGATGTTATCAGATAAATTTGGGGTGTATTAACTTAGCTTAATACACCTTAAATTCTCGTAATCGGTAAACGTAGCCAATCACTTAACTGTTGTGCCAACCAATCTAATTCCGCTTCGCTAACATCTTCACTGGCAGTGATAACATATTCTCGATGGTTGGCAACGAGAACCAGAGAAGGAGGAATAATATTAACATTTTCTCCCTGCATAGTGACGGTGACATTGCGACGGAGGAGACTATAAATTTCGGAACTAGCAGCATCGGCAGTTAGTTTAAATTTCAGCCCCCAGAGTTTTTGGTAGAGAGAAACTTTTTTGGGGGTAAGTTTTAACTCTAGTTCCCCCTGCCAAAAAGATTTCCATAACTGCCAAGATAAACTAGAGGAGATTAAATTGAGCAGAAAAATTAGGATAATCGGGATTAAAAAAGCGACCAGTTTGAGCTCATAAATACCGACTATGGTTAAGAGAATGAACGTAAAGAATAGGGATGGTAAAAACTGTCTTAACTGGGTTTTGAGATTGTTGAAAAACTTTTGTTTGGTTTTACTAGCGATTTTTATTTGCAGGAGATTATCTTTTTTATAAACAGTAACTTCGCTGCCGTAGGGTTTGGTCAGATTGCCAATAAATACTAGGATCAATTGACAACTATATAAGCTGGCTAAAGCTTCTGTCACCGAACGAAAATGAGAGTCTGGGGGGGAGTTTGATAATCTTTTTAACCAATAGATGAAAAAAGCGCTTAGATTAGTTTTTTGTTCAAAGTTTTCGGGTATGTAACGATGCTTAATCCCCGTGGCTAAACTAATCAAACTTTTACCTATATCCTGTAAGTCCGTGGTGGGAGAATCGGAATCAAAGGCAAAATCAACTAGATAAAAACGATGGGACTGGGTATCAAAGAGGATATTACTAAGTTTAATATTGCCGTGGTTAATGGGGACATCCTGCTGATGGAGATAGGAGAGAATCTCCAAAAGATATTTGGCAATTTGTTTGAGGTCTTGTTCTGCTAACAAATAACTGGAGTTAAGATAGTTTTCTAAAGGCTGCGCTGATAAATAAGGTCGGACAATAGCGATGATTGCTTCCTGGGATGAATCTATCTCAAAGCTATCGAGGTATTTGGGGAGAGATGGGTGGGAGAGTTGTCGCAATAGGGCAATTTTACCAGTTATTTCTCCGATAAACTGACTCCCTTGCCCCCTAGGAACAGAAATAAGTTTAATGATAACTAACTGGGTGGTGTGTCTGTCCCTAGCTAAGATAGTTTTTTTTCCCAGTAACTGTTGGACTTGATAACGACTATGGAGAACTCGATCGAGCATGGGGGAGGATGGAGTAAGTAGTATCTCTAGGATAGCTCACTCTGGAAACCCTAGCCGCCATCTTTAGCATCCTTTTAATATTTTAACAATTGATTAAAAATTGCCGCTTTACCTAGAAAGAACTGCTAGGGCAGTCCTATTTGAGTTATTTTAATTATCTATTCGCCAAGGCTGCCAGCAAGGGGAGAGCAAAAGGGAACGGTGAGCATTTCTAAGACTGCCATGACTTTTTCTTGTTAGTTAATTGCCTAGTAATCCTAACGGATTGATAGGGGAAATTAACGGATAAAAAAAATCGCTTCAATCCCTGCTTCTCCTGTTTCTTATGAGAAGGTTTCCAACCTTACCTATTTGACCTAATAGGTAAGGAGAGCGGATTATAAAATCTCTAAGACTGCTGTTATCAAAGTGTTTCCAACCTTACCTATTTCACCTAATAGGTAAGGAAGAAGAGTAGGGCTAATTCCGGAATTAGCCCTACTTTTTTAGTTTCCAACTAATCCTATTTGACCTAATAGGTAAGGATCTACCAGCAATTTCCTGCATTATTCACGCCAGACCGACGTTTCCAACTAATCCTATTTGACCTAATAGGTAAGGGATAATGGGACACAAAGCTGGGTAGAGCAGGATTTTGTTTCCAACTAATCCTATTTGACCTAATAGGTAAGGTCACTGGTGTTCCAACAGCAATTCTCATTTTGAAAAAAATCAGATAAAATTCTCTTATTTAAATAGAGAACTTGTGTAGAAGCATTATTTTTTGACAGATAATTATCATCCAACGCTAGAGATAGACAGGTTTTAAGAACTTTGTCCATGAAAAATCGATTTCAACTCATAAAT
>NZ_JASJFB010000141.1:0-5567 GCF_030065455.1 Microcystis sp. M53602_WE12
AACCCTTATATAGAAAGGCATTTAGCGATTTTTGTCAATTGTTTTTTATCTAGAGCGAACTAATCAATTAAGTCTCTTGCCAGATAAGGATTTAGTCGATTTATGCCCCCCTATCGAACCATAACAAGTAACGAAGAGCCGATCCGGCAAAGGTAATAATGTTTTGTAAGTGTGTAGTTTTGACAATTGAATTCTTCAACAAGTTGACTGCGTTTTTAAAAAATTTCGGTAGCCATTTAGGATAATAATAAGGATCTTCATACTTCTTTCTCAGAAAACGACGAGCCATGAACCAGCGAAGATAAATAGATTCAAAAGCTATAAGAAAGCTAGGAAAAAATCCCACAATTAGCCAAGCCATTAAATCGAATTTCGCTTGAGGAGCTAGAATAAGCAAATATTCAAGTAAAAATATTATCAAAGCCAGACTAGCAAATGTTAATGAAATGACTACTGATTGAGCAGCGTGAGTAGTTACCTGGTCTAAATCTAAGCTAGGGTCTTCTGGAGTAGTAGCCTTGTAGGGATCGCTGCGTAACTGATTGAGTATTTCTAACGCTTGGGTTAAACCTTCTAGATAGACATAGCCCGATAGTAAGCGAGTAGGAGCAATAAGAGCATCCGGTTTTCTTGATGGTATAGGACTAGAATCTAGTCTGGCTACAATAACCATCCCTCCACCGAAGCTGATTCGAGCCTCCTCTTCAATCGGAATTCGCTCTTGGTTGAGGCGCACTTTGTTGAGCAAAGCACCATTCAAACTACCTAAGTCCCTGACGTACCACAGAGAGTCGTAGCTCAGTTCTAGGTTAACGTCAGAGGCAAAATTAACATAGGGAAGGAACACGTCACAGTCGTGACGATTGCCAACTTGGTAGCTGCGTCCGTTTTCAGCTTCGAGTGTCCAAGTATGACCCGTTTGCTCTAGCGCAAGCATTAAGTTCCCCATTTTGAGCGATCAGATTTTAACGACTAAGATAGTATAGATTATACTGCAAAAATCTCTATTTAGCCTCTGAAGGGATAATCAGCAATGTTAAGTAATGTAACAAATCAGGACGATCTGCAACCAGGCTTAGTATTAGATCATCGGTACGTCATCAGGACAGTTATTGACCCTGGCCAGTTTGTGCAAGTTTACTTAGTCGAAGACTTACGCTATCAGAAAGACTGCCTTCTAACCGAATTTATCTTTAGAAATGCAGGAGAAAGAGAAATCGTAGAAACAGAACTTGAAGAGAAGTTTGATAGCATCAATCAAGGTCAATTTGGAGGGATTACCGCACCTAAAGAACTTTTTGGTGAGGGGGGAAGACTCTTGATTTTGCAGAAGACTTTCGAGGGAACTCCGACCCAAGAATTGCATCGATCGCTACTTCCTTTGAATGAGTATGCAGTGGTTCAGTTACTCAATCAAGTTTTGCCTGCTCTCAGGGATAGAGGAGTAACAAATCTTCAAAATGATTTGCACGATCTGGCGCTGACTGCACTGATACTGCTAACGGGACAATATTGGTACGATAGTGAGAGTAATAGTTGGAATTGGACTCAATCTAAGCAAATTAGCGATCAGCGGAAAGATGTCCTGACACGAATGTTAGGTTCTGGGCAAAGATTCAATAATGTAGAAGAAGTTTTGTCAGCATTGAATGCTGTTTTTATTCCTGTTAAATGCCCTGATTTTTCTATACCGCGTTATTTGTATGGAGCCGCTTTAAGTACTGTTATTGGTATTTCATTAATTGTAATAGCTGTAAGAGTATTATGGATTTCTTCACAGCCGAAGAATAAAGATGTTTCTCCTTCGCCTCCTAATGTCCTCCAATGCCCTGAAGGATCAGATTTTGTGGCAATCGCCTGCGGTGTTGAAGTCACAGATATTGATTCCTTTAATTTCGAGCAAGGTAAATTAACAGTTAAGTTAAAAGGAAAAGCGACTGCTAATGATCGCCTGTTCATTTCTGAGCAACTTATTAGTGCTAATAAGAGTGGAGCTAATAATAATAACTCCACCAGTAATGATGTTTTGGTTGACAATCAAGTCATCGGTAACTTTACGGGGGGAATAGGAACACAACCATTAGAAATAACCTTCAACAAAAATGCTAATGCTGAGAAAGTCAGAATTCTCTTGAGTAATATTCTTTATAAGAATATTTCCGAGACTCCACAACCAGGAGAGCGCATCGTAGAATTTAAGATTACTGATGGGGATGGAGGAACTAGCAAAGTCCTCACTCAGATCATCAGCGTTAACAAAGTTAACAGTGTTCCGCTCCTCACTGTTCCTAAAACTAAAACAGTTAAGGAAGATGGCCAGATAATCATCACAGGAATTAGCGTTAAAGATGATGATGCTGGTGACAACAATATTACGGTTACTCTCCAACAAATAATGGCTCTATAACAGTCAAAGATAATGTCAATAATGGATTGACTTGGAGAGATATTAGGGAAGATAAACTAGGAGTAATTATTCTGAATGGTACTGTCAGTCAAATTAACAATACTCTCAAAGATAAACAGGCGCTTATTTATCAGACTCAGACTGATTTCAATGGAATTGATACTCTTACTGTAACTGTCAATGATAACGGGAAACAAGTTAGTAATCTGGAAGCAATTATTTATCCTCCTGGTGCTTTAAATTCCCAGACTGACAGTAAGGTTATTAATATTAATATCGAGCCGCTTAATGATAATCCACAACTCAGTCGTTCTCAACTTGGTTCAAGTCCAAATAAGCCACCTGATCAAGGGAGTTTACAACCCAATACTCAACGTCTGACTAAACAACAAGCAGTCAATGTTGTTGAATCTTGGTTAAAGGTTAAAGCACAAGCTTTTGGCAATACATATAATGAGCAAGTTGTTTATCAATACACAACAGACAGTTATAGAGACAAGCAGTTAGGCAAAGTTGGATGGCTGCGTCGAAATAATGCTTATGAAATTTGGGTAACACCATCAGTTGAGCCTTTGGGAGATGTATTAGATCGAGGAAACGAAGTGGTGATTAATATCCAAGCTAGGGAATCCGTTACACGTTATCAAGGAGGCGTTTTAGACCCTAATTATACTCGTTCTCTCTCTGGAACATATAGGTTCACTTTGCAGTTAGATGATGGCATTTGGAAAGTAGCTAATAGTGAGGAAATAAATTAATGAAAAAATTAATTGTTGCTCTACCTATCATCCTAATCGTTATAGGTATCGCCCTAAATAGCTATGCAGTCCTGCACTTCTTCAGCCAGAAAACACCTCAATTAATTTCTACTCCCCAGACACGACCAATAACGTCTTCTCAATCGCCAACTCCCATTCTCCCATCGCCACCAACAATAATTAATTCTCCCACATCTCTAGTCAATCCGTCACCAAAAATACCCATTCAGATAGCAGTCAATCAAACCAAATTGGGACATTTGCCCTATCAAGAAGGTGACTCCCAACAAATGATGATTATTGCCAGCTACGCTCAGGATGAGTATCAAAGATTTGAAAGGATTGCACCAGAAACAGCCTTAGCCTTAATGAAGTTGATCTAAGCTAAACGGCGCTTAACCTGCATGATCCAATAGCTATAACCCTTTTGGAGTCTATATCGGTGATCCGAAGTAAAAGCCGTTTAGCTTATGCAGCTAGAGAGGATCGAGTATGGATTATTCCTGTCTCTGGTTTTCGTACTATTGCCCACCAGGATCAACTCTGGCAATCTCAAATTCAGCGCCAAGGTTCACCGGAAGCTGCAGCCAAAATCAGCGCACCACCCGGTTATAGTGAACATCATACAGGATACGCCCTTGATTTAACCGATGGGAATCTGAAGGCTAGAGATGATATTACCTACAAATTTGCTGAAACTGATGCTTTTAAATGGTTAACCCTTCATGCTAAGGAATTTGGCTTTGAACTATCATTTCCGAAAAACAATTCCCAAGGTGTTAGTTATGAACCTTGGCACTGGCGTTTTGTCGGTTCAGCAACAGCTCAAGAAATTTTTAGAGTAGCAAAGACACAAAGACAATGATTATACACTTGGAAGTTTTATAACGGTTAAATCCACCGGGGTTATACCTAGACTTCCCCATTGACAAAAAGCCATAACCTATGCTGTAGGAGGGATTAAGAGAATTTCCAGCCCTCCGTTACCGGTTACAAATCGGGGAACCCCCAATAAATCTAATGCCTCACAAACTACTCGTCAATAACCAATCAGTTTATACCTCATCTTTTTGAGAAAGTCTCTCAATTTTACCTCACCTCAACCGTGGCACTGGCATCATTGCCGAACACATCCACTAACTGGACAGCGATCGCTCGTTGCCCGAATCCCTAACAGCTGCATTCGGAGCAGTATTGATCGCCGGTTCGACCGGGAAAAAATCCCTAGGGGATGCGATCGATAGAATAAGGGGAAGCGAAATCTAAGTTAGCTTTCCCGTCACATTTTGCTCTTCTGGTTTGTGTGTGGAATTAATTTCTAGCTTTCTTCAGCCATTCCTAATATTTCTTGATAAAGAATTGGGCTAATTCTTTTACCTTGACTCAAAAACTGCTCTAAAATGGGTTTAACTTCAATAATAATTCCTTTCTTCTTGGCGATTAATAAAAGTCCAATTGTTCCAGTTACGGGCAAATTTCTAGACTGAGCGACTTTTCTTCCTAATTTTTCGTCTATTAAGACTCGATTCGCTTTTAATTCTTCTGCCAAGATAATTGTAGCCGCTTCCCCCAAATCTAGTTTAAACTGAATTTGCAATTGTAATAATTGAGCGGGAGATTGAAGGGTAAATACCTCAATCCACTGAGCAGCAGGAACAACCGAAGCAGCCCGATGATTTCCTGTGGTGACTTCATTATAAACTTCTTGGGGAATAATAATTTTGCCAAAGAGTTTTTGGAGTAAGTTAAGTTGACCAACTTTAGCTAACTCACTTAAAGGAGTGGTATTAGAGACAATAATCACGGGGGAAAATCTTCTAATAGTTGCAGGGTTTCTGTAACCTCTTGTTCTAACTCTTCTCGATTTTGGTCGGGGAAGATGGCAACCCCATATTGACCCATAAGTTCGAGAACTTCTAAACGAGAGACTCCCAATAGCCTGCCAGCTATCCCACTACTAATTTCTCCATATTTTAACAAAGTCATGATATATGCTATCTTAGCCTGTTCCTCTGCTTGTGAATGGAGGGATTCCGAGATATTAATAGGCCAATCAAATCGTATTGTTATGGTCATACCTTGGGATTATGCAAAAGTTTTTGGCTCTTTTAACTGCCAGATACTAACATTTTACAACAGATTTACGCCCGTAGGTTGATTTGATCTATCATTTTTCTAGATTGACACTCCCGTCGCGCTTATGCGAGGGATTCTTGGTTCACTGACTCAAGTTGTCTTAGCAGGTATTGCTACCAACCAAGATAGAGCTTAAATCTCCCCAAGCGTTTAGGTCTAACGACCAGCTTCCGATATGCCCTATCGTAGCTTTTTTGAGTATATTTAATGCCGCCATTTTGTCTCTATCTTCCACATATCCGCAGGAACAAACATGAGTTCTAACT
>NZ_JASJFB010000159.1:0-12578 GCF_030065455.1 Microcystis sp. M53602_WE12
CTAGTGGGACTTAGACAAAAAACAAATCGAGAAAAGCCTCAACTCCAATCCCCGCTTGGGATTTACTTCGAGAAGCCCAAAATCGCTGAAACCCAGATAGATCAAGGAAAATCATCAATCGAGGTTAACCCTTTGTCCCGTAATGGTTTGAGCCTTTTTTGCTGACCGAAAACGCCTAAGTCCCACTAGAAAAGTCCCTGTTTACTTAATAAAGAAACTTGGACAAATTTATATAATAATGCTTGGTAGTGAAGCTTCTCAATAATTGATTCCCCATGACTTGGTTATATAAAACCCCTGGTATTCCCGATGAATTGTTTGAACGTTTGCCCGGGATTCCCTTGAGTAAACGCGAGGTGAGATTATTGATGATTTCCGCTTTGAGGTTAGGTGATGGGGGGGTTTTCTGGGATATCGGGGCGGGAACTGGCACTATTCCCGTTGAAATTGGCTTATTATGCCCCAATAGTCCGATTATTGCCATTGAAAGGGATGAAGAAGTGGCCAGTTTAATCCGCCGTAATTGCGATCGCTTTGGGGTAAAAAATGTTACGGTTTTTGAAGGCAGCGCGCCCGATTGTCTGCCCAATATATCCCTAGCACCCGATCGCGTCTGTATCGAGGGCGGCAAACCGATTAAATCGGTTCTGCAAGAAGTGTGGCAATACCTGAAACCCAACGGCCGCATCGTGGCTACGGCCAATAATTTAGAAACCCTCTATCAATTTTCCGAAGGCTTTTCTAATTTACAGGCGCGTAATATCGAGATTGTCCAAGCGGCAGTAAATCGCCTAGAAACTAGGGGTATTCACCAAGTTTTTGCCGCCGTTGATCCCATGTTCATCCTGAGTGGCGATAAACTTTAATTGGGGATAACCTTCCATAAAGTTTTCTTAATCTATATAATTATGACAATGCCGCCTAACTTCTCTGGATTAACCATGCCTTGGCCACGCATTGTCAGCGCTATTTTTGCTATTGCCTTCGCACTGGGAATTATTATCGTTGGGGGTTGGTATTTCACCCTCGGCATCGGTGTTATCGTCTTTTTGGGACAATTGGAGTATTTTCGCTTAGTTCGCGCTAAAGGCATTGAACCGGCCGCTAAAACCACTCTCGTAGTTTCGCAATTATTACTACTGACGGCAACTATGGCAGCCCCCCTCACCGATGCCATGTTTCCCCTCGCTGGGGCGTTAATTTGTTTTTATCTGCTCTTTCAGCCCAAAATGGCGACAATTGCCGACATTTCCACCTCAATTCTCGGTCTGTTTTATGGTGGTTACTTACCTAGTTATTGGATTCGTTTACGGGTCGGTTTTTCTCCTGAAAGTGGTCCCGTGGCTATGGCCAGTAACTTACCCCTGATGGGATATTGGCCAGAATCGTGGATGGAACCGAAATTATTCCCGGCCGCTTTGACGGTGACTTTTCTAGCTTTCGGTTGCATTTGGGCCGCCGATATCGGAGCTTATATCATGGGAAAATGGTTAGGGAAAACCAGTTTATCGCTGATTAGTCCCAAAAAAACCGTGGAAGGTTCCTTTTTTGGGATTCTTGGCAGTATAGCGGTGGCCGAGGTGGGTGCTTGGTATTTAGATTGGCCCTATTGGCAGCTGACGGGCTTAATTTTGGGCTTATTAATTGGTATTGTCAGTTTATTGGGCGATTTGACCGAATCGATGATGAAACGCGATGCCGGGGTCAAGGATTCCGGGCAGTTAATCCCCGGTCACGGTGGTATACTTGATCGCACTGATAGTTATGTCTTCACCGCTCCCCTAGTATATTATTTCGTCACTTTACTGCTGCCCTGGTTGCGCTAGTAATTTGTATCTTCTCCAAGTGCTAAATTAAAGATTAAACCCAAATTTGCGATTATGTCAGGAGTCGTCTATCCCCGGGGTAAAGTTTATCTTCTCGGTGCGGGAATCGGTCAGAGCAGTTTTCTCACCCTGCAAGCGCGAGCAATTTTAGCCACGGCCGAGGTTTTGCTGTATGATGCCCTAGTGGATAGTCAAATCTTCTCCCTCGTGCCGAAAACCTGTGTTTTAGTCGATGTGGGCAAACGGGGAGGACAACCCGGCGCCGAGCAAAATCAGATTAATCGGATATTGGTTAATTATTGTCAAGAGGGAAAACGAGTTATTCGGCTCAAAAGTGGTGATCCGGGGGTTTTTGGGCGAGTATATCCTGAAATGTTGGCCCTAAAGCGGGCTGGCTGTGATTTTGAACTGATAACTGGAATTTCCTCCGCTTTGGCCGCTCCTTTATTGGCCGGAATTCCCCTGACGGAAAAGGATATTAGTCGCTGTTTTGCGGTCTTGAGCGCTCACGATCCCGAGTCTCTCGATTGGTCAGCTTTAGCTAAAATTGATACACTGGTGCTATTGATGGCTGGTCAGTCTTTAGGGCAAATTATCGAGAAATTATGCCAAAATGGGCGAAATATTCACGACTCGATCGCTATTATCCGCCAGGCGGGACGCAAGGATCAACAAATTTGGCGCGGCACTTTAGAAAATATTCTCGCTCAAACCGCCGGGGTGTCCCTCTCACCCTCTATTATGGTCATTGGTCAAGTTGTGGATCTGGCGATTATGTCCTCTCCCCCACCCCTAGGAGGTAAAACTATTGTTATTACCCGTGCCGCCGAGCAAACGAGTCAATTTAGCGAAATTTTGCAAAATCAAGGCGCAGAAGTCCTAGAAATGCCCGCTTTAGAGATTCGTCCCCCCGACCGTTGGCAAGGTTTAGACGATGCCATCGCTCAGTTACAAGAGTTTGATTGGCTGATTTTAACTTCTGCCAATGCTGTTAATTTTTTCTTTGATCGCTTGACATTTTGGGGAAAAGATGCTAGGGCTTTAGCAACCATAAAAATCGCCGTGGTGGGCAAAAAAACCAGCCAAGTTTTGCACTCACGGGGATTAAAAGCGGATTTTATCCCGGGGGATTTTGTCGCCGATGCCTTGGTAAACGAGTTTCCCGACCCGATTAGGGGGCAAAAATTCCTCTTTCCTCGCGTGGAAACGGGAGGCAGAGACATATTAGTTAAGGAATTAACGGCCAAAGCTGGTCAGGTGACGGAAGTGGCCGCATATTATTCCGGATGTCCGGCACGCATGGATAGGGGCATCTGGGAAGCGTTTCGAGATGGGAAAGTCGATATAGTCACCTTTGCCAGTTCCAAAACCGTCCAGAATTTTTATCGGTTATTGCTGCAAGAAACGGCAGAATTATCGGTTAATTCCCTATTAGAAAAAGTTTGTCTGGCTTCTATCGGTCCGCAAACTTCAAAAACCTGTCAAGAGTTATTTGGTCGTGTTGATATCGAGGCGCAAGAATACACCCTAGAAGGGTTGACTAGCGCTTTAATCGAGTGGAGTAAGACCTGAGATCCTCGCCGCCGTAAAACAGACGGCGATTCCCAAACCTGACGATAAACAAAGCCATAAAAATCTAGGAATCTCCCCATGAGTAACCCTATTATCATTGAAACTGACTTAAAAGATATTCTCGCTAAACTTGACAATCGGTTAGAGCGAATCGAAACAAAACTAGAAGTATTGCCGAAAATAGAGGCCGAAGTTTCCCAACTCAAAGAGGATGTCAGAAACCTGAAGGGAATCGAAACAAAACTAGAAGTATTGCCGAAAATAGAGACCGAAGTTTCCCAAATCAAAGAAGATGTCAAAGACTTGAAAGAAAGGGCAACGGCTCAAATATGGGCTTTGATAGTCACTGTTATCGGTGCAACTGTTGCAGCAATGATCAAATTCGGTTTTCTGACTAAAACTTAAATCATCATCAAAAACTAAGTTGGAACTAGACAAGTTCCAACCAGTAACAAAAAATTGACCTTGAATATTAACGACGGATTGGTGCCATCGCACCGTCGGCGGCGGCGCGAAAAGGTTCCACTGCCTCGCTATAATCGATCGGTAAAATAGCCACAACATTATCGTGAGGACGGGGAATAATTACCCAGGTTTCTAAAGCTGCCCCCTCGGTTTTATTGACCGCTTCAATGCCAGCAGCCATAGCGGTTTTTACCTCCTGTACATCCCCACGAATATTGAGGGTAAAACGGGCGCTTCCTGCCCTTAAATAACCAACAATCGTGATCCGTCCTGCTTTTACCATCGCATCGGCGGCCGCTAGAATACCGGGGAAACCTTTGGTCTCGATCGATCCCACCGCGGGTTGGGCTGTCATAAATTAACTCCTAATAACAAAAATCAGATAAGTTTAATTGATAGAATCCAATCTATTTTCCAGTCTTTAACTATAGTCTAGTTTGGGGTAAATCGCTAGGGAAATTAACTGCGAAAACGGTCTGACTTAGGCGTATGCTGCACTGGTAAAACTGCCAGTACATTTTCTGGAGGATTCGGTACGATGTAATGACTGACCACATTACCACCAAAAGCGGTCATCGCCGCCGCTAATCCTGCCTCTACTGCTGGTTTAACCTCGGAAATCGGACCGCGAATCGCCACCAAAAATTCGCCCCTTTCCGCTAGATCAAAATAAACTAGGGTGACTCGTCCCCCTTTAACCATGGCATCCGCCGCCGCTAAAACGGGGGGAAAACCCAACGTTTGAATGACTCCGACCGCCTCGGGCATTTTTCCTGATCTCCTGCGAAAGCAACTTTACATTATACCCCGAACCTGTATTTATATTTTCTTCTGGAAATCCGCGACCGATCGAGCCTGTTTTTTCTCCAAATACTGTTGATGGGACTGATCGGCCAGATAATAATCTCCTGCGGGTTCGATCAAAGTAACGATATCCTGCTGAAACTTTCCCGATAGTTGTAGTTGACGCTTGCCAGCAGTGGCGATTAACTTTTGTTCTGGGGTGTGATAAAAAATAATCGATCGATATTGTTCTCCCCGGTCCGGTCCTTGGCGATTTAACTGAGTCGGATCATGAATTGACCAAAAAACGGCTAATAACGCCTCGTAGCTTATCTCTTGGGGATTATAGGCAATTTGTGCCACTTCCGCATGACCGGTAATTCGCGATAACACATCGAGATAACTAGGATTGGGGAAATTTCCCCCCATATAACCCACAGAAGTCGCTAAAACACCAGGTAAACGCCGAAATGCGTCCTCGGTTTTCCAAAAACAGCCGGCCCCAAAGGTAGCTTTTTCGCCGCTATTCATTTCCCCTCACATCCTTGGCAAATTCCACCACTGCTTTTGTAATTGCTTCGCTTAAATTAGCATAAACTTTGGCAAAAGGGGGAGCTTTTTCGGTTAATCCTAGGATATCCGCCGTTACTAACACCTGACCATCACAATCTTCCCCCGCACCGATACCAATCGTCGGGATAGTCAATTTATCGGTAATAGTAGCGGCTAAATTGGCGGGAATATGTTCCAAAACCAGGGCAAATACTCCCGCTTTCTCCAAGGCTAAAGCTTCCTCGATTAATCTTTGTGCATCCGATGGAGTTTTTCCCTGCTGACGGTATCCTAACCGATGCACCGACTGGGGAGTTAATCCGATATGACCCATAACAGGGATGCCTATCTCGGTTAAACGGCTAATAGTCTCGATCATAGCGGGATAACCTCCCTCTAATTTTACCCCTTGCACTCCCGCTTCCTTTAACATCCTTCCGGCGGAGTGAATTGCCTGACTGACACTTTCCTGATAGCTGAGAAAAGGCAAATCACAGACAACTAAAGCTTGTTTTACCCCACGAGACACGGCCGCCGCGTGGTGAATCATCGCCTCTAGGGTGATCGGTAAAGTGGTAGGATAGCCCAAAGCGGTCATAGCTAAGGAATCACCTACCAAGATAATATCAATTCCTGCCCGATCGAGCAGTCGCGCGATCGGATAATCCCAAGCTGTGAGGGTGACAATCGCGCGTTTTTGCTGTTTCCACTCGATTAATTTGCTGGTGGTGACTGCCATTATTTATTCACTGCGGACAGCTTCGAGGATACGGGAAAAATAGAAACGAGTGCTAGTCATACTCGTCCGTTCAATTTTAAAGCCATTTTCGTTGAGAGCGGCGACAATAGTTTTTTCCTTGTGTTGATAGGCGCGAGTGGTTTTACTCGGACCGGGGAAAAATTGACCAATTTTCTTGAGAATGGTTAATAAACAGGTTTTAGGGGCAAAACTGAGGATTAAACGGGATTGAGCTAGGGCTCCCAAGTGTTTAATCATGCCTAAGGCTTCTTCTGTGGGATAGTGAATGAGAACATCAAGACAGATGACTGTGTGATATTGGCCGGTTAATGCTTCTAAATCTTGAACGGCAAAGGTGAGTTTGCTGGTATCTGCTAACTCTTTGGCTGCTCTTTCCTTGGCTTCTGTCACCATTTTCTCAGAAATATCACTGGCGAAAATAGTTGCGCCCGCTTGAGCGAGGGGAATACTAAGACTACCGACTCCACAACCGGCATCACAGATCGAGAGATTGGGCAAATTGTCATCACTTTCTAACCAACCGATAACGGTATCGAGCGTCTGTTGATGACCGATGCGAATATCTTTTTGTACTTTGTTAACTTCGCCATCCCCATAAATCCGGCGCCAGCGATCGAATCCTGTGGCGTTAAAATAGTCCTTGACTATGGCTTTATCGTCTAATGTGTTGGTCATAACGAAATCTAAACGAGCGGAGATGGTTATTAGTTTATCCTACCTTAAAGATCCCAACCGTTGCCGCTGGGCTGATTCCTGAGCAGTCAGGAAAGGACCCGGAGCGATGGCAACTCTGTGCAAAAGCTTAATTTGTTTTCCACTTCACTTTTAGTTAACCTAAAGTGAATATCATGTAATCGTCCCAAGATTGATTAGTAAGGGTTCCATGTCAATTATTACCCATAGAACTAAGATCGTAGCCACGATCGGCCCTGCGAGTAATTCGCCAGAAGTCCTCAAGCAGATGATCGGTGCGGGGATGAATGTAGCGCGGCTAAACTTTTCCCACGGTAGCTACGAAGATCATGCGAGAGTTGTTACCCTTTTACGGCAAATTTCTCAAGAATTAGACAATCCTATCACTCTCCTGCAAGATTTACAAGGGCCGAAAATTCGCGTTGGTAATCTCCCCAATGGTTCCATTACCATCAACGACGGCGATTATCTCACCCTTGTACCCATGGATGAGTATCGGGGAGAAGCGAACACCGTTTCGATCGATTATCCCTATCTGGCCGAGGAAGCCAAGTTAGGTGAGCAAATTCTCCTTGATGATGGCTTATTAGAGCTAAAAATCGTTGAAATTAACGGAAAAGACCTAAAATGTCAAGTGTTGGAGGGAGGAATTCTCAAGAGTCGCAAGGGAGTCAATCTACCCCGTCTCAATTTGCGCTTACCTTCCATGACCGAAAAAGACAAACAAGACCTAGAATTTGGTCTTTCTCAGGGGGTTGATTGGGTTTCCCTCAGTTTTGTTCGTAAAGGAGAAGATATCAAGGCGATTAAGGCATTTTTAGCCGAGAGAAATCATGCGGATATGCCAGTGATGGCTAAAATTGAAAAACCGCAAGCGATCGAAAATTTGGAGTCAATTATCGAGGAATGTGACGGAATTATGGTGGCCCGGGGCGATTTGGGGGTAGAGTTAAGTCCCGAAAAAGTCCCCATGTTGCAAAAACGCATTATCAAACTCTGCAACATGAAAACCATTCCCGTCATCACTGCCACCCAGATGTTAGAAAGCATGATTAACAATCCCCGACCGACTCGGGCCGAGGCTAGTGATGTGGCTAATGCGATTATCGATGGAACCGATGCGGTGATGTTATCGGGGGAATCAGCAGTGGGAGATTTTCCCGTCAAAGCTGTGGCTATGTTGGCCAAAATCGCCCATGATGTGGAAGCGGATGTGAAGTTTGATAATGCTCCCCCCAATCAGTCCGATGAAACTCACGCTCTTAGTGAGGCTTTAGTGGCGATCGATCAAACCCTTGATCTCCGTTATATTGTCACTTTTACCACCTCTGGCTACACTTCGCTACTGGCTTCTAAGGAACGTCCCTCGGTTCCCGTCATTGCCATGACTCCCAATAAACGAGTCTATCACCGTCTCAATCTAGTCTGGGGTGTGATCCCGATTCTTCTTGATCATCAGGTGTCCGTCTTTGAGGATGTGTTAAAGCAAACGGAATCAATTCTGCTTCAGAAAAATCTAGCGCAATCGGGCGATAAAATCCTGATTATGGCGGGAATTCCCATGCAGAAAACTAAAGGCACCAATTTCCTCAAAATTCACAGGATTCCCTAAGTTCTAGGATTCAGGAGTCAGGGTACAGGAGATAGGAGATAGGAGATTATTTCTATTTATTCTCCCCACACCCCACACCCCACACCCTACACCCTACACCCCACTTCCCCACTTCCCCAAGAAAAACTTTTTGCCGCAAACCCTAGATACAGATTTCGGGCGGTGGATTGGTTGTGATAGATGTATAAATATCGATCGCTTGCTATCAATCTTGATGAAAAGACGATATTTTCTGGCTTTTATCGGCTCAATTGTCCTTAGTTGCTTATTATCTCCAGACATAAACCTTTTTTCCTCTACTATCGCCACTGCACAAACCCAGACAATTCTAGTTTCTGCCGCCGCTAGTCTCAAAGATGCCCTAGAAGAAATCAAGCCGGGGTTTGAAAAAGCCCATGGCAACATTAAAGTTAACTATAACTTCGGTGCGTCGGGAGCTTTGCAACAGCAAATTACACAAGGTGCGCCGGCCGATGTTTTCGTCTCGGCCGCGACTAAGCAAATGGACGCTTTAGCAAAAGCTGGTTTAATCGATAGAAGTACCAGAAGAAACCTGCTCACTAATCGCCTAGTTTTAATCGTTCCCAAGAATTCCACCCTAAAAATCAGCGATTTTCGTTCCCTGACTAACAGTAATGTCCAAAGAATTGCCGTGGGTGAACCGCGCAGCGTTCCCGTCGGTCAGTACAGCGAAGAAGTTCTGAAAAATCTCGGCATTTTAGAGCAAATAAAACCAAAACTGGTCTTGGCCAACTCTGTCCGTAATGTTCTCGCCGCCGTAGAAACTGGTAACGCCGATGCTGGCATTGTTTACCTCACCGATGCCAAAATTTCCGACCAAGTAAAAGTAGTGGCTACGGCTGCCAATAATCTCCATTCTCCGATTATTTACCCGATAGCTGTCATCAAAGCCAGTAAAAACCCGCAAGCTGCCAAGACTTTCGCCCAATATCTCACCAGCACAGCCGCTAAAAACATTTTTGAAAAATTCGGCTTCGGAATAGCCAGATAATTTAGGGGAAGTGGAGAAGTGGGGAAGTGGAGAAGTGGAGAAGTGGGGAAGTGGAGAAGTGGAGAAGTGGGGAAGTGGGGTAGTGGGGAATTTCAACTAAAACCCCAACACCCCAACACTCCAACACTCCAAGACCCCAAAACCCCAAAACCCCAAAACCCCAAAACCCAACCCCTGACCCCTGAAAAATGCCAGACTTTTCCCCCCTATGGATATCCCTAAAAACCGCCACCATTGCCCTGATAATCATCTTTTTTCTCGGTATTGCCGCCGCTTATTGGATGTTAGGCTATCGCGGACGGTGGAAATCCCTAATCGAGGGAGTTTTCGTCGCGCCCTTAATCTTGCCCCCGACGGTGGTAGGCTTCATTTTACTGCTCCTATTCGGCAAAAACGGACTATTAGGACAGTTATTAGACTTATTTAACTTTCGCGTCGTTTTTACTTGGTATGCCGCCATTATCACCGCGACGGTGGTGGCTTTTCCCCTGATGTACAAAACCACCCTAGGGGCTTTTGAACAGGTGGATGCCAACATCCTACAGGTTGCCCGCACTCTGGGCGCGACGGAGAGAAAAATATTCTGGCGCGTACTTTTGCCCCTCTCCTTCCCCGGAGTATTAGCGGGATTAACCCTAGCTTTTGCCCGCGCTTTGGGGGAATTTGGGGCGACTTTGATGTTAGCGGGTAATATTCCGGGGCAAACTCAAACTATCCCGATGGCGATTTTCTTCGCTGTGGAAGCAGGAGCGATGACTGAGGCTTGGATATGGGTGTTTATTATCATATTAATCTCCCTATCGGGGATTATCGCCGTTAATCTCTGGCAAAGTCAACGCAAACAGCAATTAGGACGACCGGGAGAAAGCAAACCTAACGAGATGGAGGACTGGCTGCCACCCTGGGAGGGTCGCGATTTTGCCCTTTTAGAAGCTGAAAATCAGCATTATAGGGATAAAATAGGCTTATTTGTCGATATAGAGAAATATTTACCCGGTTTTAACCTCTCGGTAACTTTTAACTGCCAAAATCAGCCCCTAGGACTATTAGGGGCTTCGGGGTCGGGAAAAAGCCTGATTTTGCGATCGCTGGCTGGTGTGGAAACGCCCTCAAGGGGTCGTATTGTCTTAAATGGGCGCATTCTCTTCGACTCCGAAAAGGGAATTAATCTCCCCAGTCGTCAGCGTCGTATCGGTTTTGTGGTGCAGAATTATGCCCTTTTTCCCCATCTCACCGTGGCAGAAAATATCGCTTTTAGTCTCCCCAAAAACTTATCTAAAAAAGTTATTAAACAGCAGATTGCCAACCAATTGGAATTAGTGCAGTTACCCGGCATGGAAAACCGTTATCCCCATCAATTATCGGGGGGACAACAACAACGGGTCGCCATCGCTCGCGCTTTAGCTAGTCGTCCGGAAGCTTTATTATTAGATGAGCCTTTTTCTGCCCTTGATACCCATCTACGCGCTCAATTAGAACGTCAGATGATCAAAACTTTAAGTAATTACGATGGCGTGACAATTTTTGTTACCCACAATATGGATGAAGCCTATCGAATATGTGAGAATTTATTAGTTATGGAAAAAGGGCGGGCAATTGCTAATAATTCTAAGCAGAAAATTTTTGAGCGACCAGATAGCGTTAGTTTGGCAAAAATTACGGGCTGTAAGAATTTTTCCCGTGCTATAATCATTAATAATCAACAATTGGAAGCCATTGATTGGGATGTTAAATTACACACCGTCCCCGGGATTCCCGACTATTTAGCCTATACGGGAATTCGCGCCCATCAAATTATTTTTGGTCGAGATTTAGGCGATATTAATACTTTTACCTGTTGGTTAGCTAATGCCATTGAAGGACCCCATCGGGTGACTCTCTATCTAAAACTTAATCAACCCTCCAACCACGACCGCGATTTTCATATCCAAGCAGAGTTATATAAGGATAAATGGTTAGAAATTAAGGAGCAAGCTTTGCCTTGGACTGTTACTTTATCTCCCCAGCGTTTATTATTATTAAAGTAATGGGTTAATTTTTATCAAGTGCTGACAGATATAGAGCTTCTAAAATCCCAGACCATCCCGTTAAATACCCGCTCGTGTCATTAGTTAGTAAAAATGTTATATATGGAGTTATAAAATCATGGCTAAAAAGGAATCTTGTGATTGGATAATGCGAGTGGATTTACACTTACCCACTCCTGATGAAATGCCAGATGAAATGTTATAAATAGCATCATCAATCGCGTGGGTTAATTACCGAGTGGAGGGGCCAGGTTGTCTGTGGCTGATGGTTAATTCCTGCTGTGAACCTAAATTTATGTATCTGCCAGATATCAAGTTAAAACGAATTGCCGAAAGAGCGCATCCAGAGGTAGATATTTACGATCCAATTAACGAACTCCTGCTGTTAGTCAGTCCCAATTGGGAAATATTTTCAGGGGAATTAGTGGGAGATAATGAAACACATTTTTATTACCGAATTAACGTCAAAAAACGAGTAGGAAAATCCTGTGAAGATTGCTGGGAGGTTTGGGGAGAAAAGTTAGGAGAAGTTGGTCGAGAAGGAATGGTAAAAGTAGTGGAAGATGTCTAAAGTGTCGATTGAGTAATTGATTGCTCACCACAGAGACCCAGAGGACACAGAGTTTTTTAAGTAATTTTTCTGATTAATGAAATAGTGTTATATTGGTAGTTAGGATATGGGAAAAAGGCAAGGAAGCGGTTCGGATTTTGTGCTGTCCTTTGGGTGCGGGGTAAAAAATTAGAAGAAAAAGCCCGCAACCCCCTCAGAGGTATTTTAGAGGGCTACATTCCGCACTTCAGAAGGAGGTTCAAGTTATTGAAATAGTTTCAAAAGCCAACAAAAAAAATCAGTTGTATGGTGCGGAGTTAATCGTAGCTGATAGATGGTTCCCCAGTAGCAAAATCTGTTCCAATTGTGGATACAAAAAAGAGTCTCTATCTTTATCCGAAAGAGTTTTTGATTGTGAACAATGCTCTTTTGTTTGTGATAGAGACTTGAACGCTAGTCTCAATCTAGCTTCTTTGGCGGTGAGTTCCACCGTGTCAGCCTGGGGAGTAGATAGTGCCGACACTGCTACCTTGAAGCAGGAAATTAGCTTCAAATTTGCTCATGAGTAGATTTGAGTAAGTTTAATAGAGTTCTTGCATAATTAATTTTTGAGAGGGCAAAAATGAGAAAAATAAGCATAAAATTGCATAAAATAACCAAATAGAGCATTTAATTGATTAATGCTCATTCTTAATTCTCCTGACTACTGACTACTGGCTCGGAGAC
>NZ_JASJFB010000449.1:0-6870 GCF_030065455.1 Microcystis sp. M53602_WE12
GGGGGTGTCTGACAGTTTTTAACACCTACCGACAATCAACCTTACCTTGAGGGGGTTTGATCCCCCCTGCCCCCCTTGATAAGGGGGGTGTCTGACAGTTTTTAACACCTACCGACAATCAACCCTACCTTGAGGGGGTTTGATCCCCCCTGTCAGCCTTGATAAGGGGGGTGTCTGACAGTTTTTAACACCTACCTACTTAGTGCCAGATTAATTTCTTAGCTAGGATAGGCAAGAGGCAGCTGGAAAAAATTCTCCTGTCTCCTGTCACGGCTGCTGGCAGTAAGTAATTTTGCCGGCATCTGATATTCAAACTCAAGCAACTATGTGTCAACTTCTAGGCATGAATTGTAATGTCCCCACGGATATCTGTTTTTCCTTCGAGGGATTTTGTGCGCGGGGAGGAAAAACCGACGAACATCGAGACGGTTGGGGAATCGCTTTTTTTGAGGGTTTAGGTTGTCGAACTTTTATTGATGTTAAACCCTCGATCGCTTCTCCGATTGCGGAATTAATTAAAAACTATCCCATCCATTCTACCAATGTTATCGCCCATATTCGCAAAGCTACCCAAGGAGAAATTAAACTAGAAAACTGTCATCCTTTTCGGCGGGAATTGTGGGGAAAATATTGGGTTTTTGCCCATAATGGTCATTTAGAAAATTTCTCACCGGCTGCGGGAGATTTTTATCAACCAGTTGGGGAGACGGATTCGGAAAAAGCTTTCTGTTTAATTCTTAATACCCTACGAGAGACTTTTCCCCAGGGCAAACCTTCCCTAGAACAACTTTATCAAGTCCTAAAAACTATCACAAATTCTATCGCTTGTCAAGGAATTTTTAATTATCTTTTATCCGATGGTGAACATTTTTTTGCCCATTGTTCGACGAAATTAAGCTATATAATCCGTCAGTATCCTTTTGCCGCCGCTCATTTAATTGATGAAGATGTGAGCGTTGATTTTCAAGCTTTAGCTCATCCTGGCGATCAAGTAGCAATTATTGCCACTACACCCTTAACTGATAATGAAGTTTGGACAACGATTAATTCAGGAGAATTATTAGTTTTTCAGGAGGGCGCAGCAATTTTAAGTTAATCTTACCAATTGTCACTTTGTCGAGATTTTTCTAAATCAATTAACTGAGTTTTTAGCCCTAACCAATCTAATTGATGGGCGAGGCAATCTGAACCAATTTTTCCCGCTTCTAGATAAATGACTCGCTCGGCAAATTCCTCTAAAAAATCTAGTTGATGATTGACCATAATTATCGTCATTGAACTTTGATTATTTAATACTTCTAATAACCTGCTGGCCGTGCCTGTATCTAGAGCGGAGGTGGGTTCATCTAATAACAGTATGCTCGGTTCTAACAACAAAGCTCTGGTAATTGCTACTAATTGTCTTTGTCCTAAAGATAATTCTAACTCCCCGCGTTCAAACCACTGTTGAGGAATTTTTAACAGAGATGTCCAACGGTCAATTCTCTGATTAATTTCAGCAGGGTTAAGTTTTTTTAATTGCAGAGGATAAGCGAGAGCATCTCGAACAGTCATCCCTAATAACTTCGACTCTTGTGGCAATAAAACTATCTGTTGTCGCAGGGAAATAACCGGTATTTCCTTAATCGATTTACCTTGAAAATAAATATTTCCCGTGCTTGGTTCCTGCAAACGATTTAACAATCGTAAAATAGTCGTTTTTCCTGCCCCAGATGCTCCGACAATAGCTAACTTTTCTCCTTGCTTGATGCTAAAAGTAATATCTTCTAACAGATAAGCACTACCCCGTCGGATAGCTAAATTTACTTGCTGTAGTTCTAAAATCAAGATCGGTCTTTTCCTTACTTAGTTCAAACTTATTATATAATGAAAATAGCCCAATGAGTTCGGCAGGTATTCCCCATGGTTAGTCAAGTTAACAAAACCGAGATTATCTATCCTGAGAGCGACGGTAAACCGATGGCAGATAATACTAAACAATTTAACTGGATAGTGACGATTAAGCAGAATCTCGACTGGTTATATATCGATGATCCCCAGGTATTTGTAGCGGGGGATCTGTTGTGGTATCCCGTGGAAGGCCAGCCGAAAATTGCCGCCGCTCCTGATACGATGGTAGTATTTGGCAGACCGAAAGGCGATCGAGGTTCCTACAAACAATGGCAAGAAGATAATCTTGCTCCTCAAGTCGTCTTTGAGATTCTTTCTCCCAATAATACCTCCATCGAAATGGCCAAAAAATTGCTATTTTATGATCGCTATGGAGTCCAAGAATACTACGTCTATGATCCCGATGATAATAGTCTAGAAGCTTGGCAGCGAATTGGTGACAGTTTAGACAGTGTTAGTGAGGTTAATAATTGGGTGAGTCCCCGTTTAGGCATTCGTTTTGACTTAACCGACGAGTTAAAAATTTATCGTCCTGATGGTACTCAATTCTCGTCCTACAGCGAAATTAATCAACTACTGGAGCAGGAAAAGCAACGGGCTGAAAATGAACGCCAACGGGCTGAACAGGTCAATCAGCAGTTAGTAGAAATGGAGGCAAAACTGCAAAAATATCGTCAACTTTTTGGGGAATTACCTAACTAGGGTCTGCTGAATAAATGTGAAATATAGACGAGGTAAGGGGTTTGGGGCCTGTTTGGCGAGGCAGGTGCAAGATTTTAAAGCTAGTGGCTCAAAAACCTTGCATCTTGATCGGCGATTGCGTCCTGTAGGGGCGAAGCATTCGGGCAATAACTTATCGGTGAAACCGTAGATTTTCTATCCGAATGCTTCGCCCGTACTTTTTGCCGCAAACCCTAACTAAAATCTTCACTAGCGAAGGGAGTATAACGAAAAAAGAGGACTGGTTAGTCCTCTTAACAAGATTAGTTTTCGCTAAATGTTAAACACAGAATGATTGCCAGGCCTAGTAGGCTAGACCCATACTGCGGGTGGTTTCTGCTCCGAGATAAACCCGAATGCTTAAGAAATCCGTCGGACAAGCGGTTTCGCAACGTTTGCAACCAACACAATCTTCCGTGCGGGGGGAAGAGGCAATCTGGGCAGCTTTACAGCCATCCCAAGGAACCATTTCCAGCACGTCGAGGGGACAAGCCCGAACGCATTGGGTGCAACCGATACAGGTATCGTAAATTTTAACGCTATGAGACATCGAATTATGACTCCTTACCGAGTGTTCTCCATGTTAAATTTCGGGTTTATCGGTTAGTTTACCTTACAGCGATCTGTTCATCGCTCGATCGGTGACATAACTTTAAACTCTGTAACACTTGGGGCCAAATGGCGATCGCTAGTCAGGGATCGGGCAATTCTAAAATAGCCTTAAAGAATTGCTTGCCGGGGTTACGGGGGGAACCGAAAAAGGTAATCTGGATCGCAAGATAATTTATTTCGTTTGCCAGTATGACAGAAATAGCGATCGAATCGATCCTACAGGAAAATCGGCTGTTTCCTCCCAGTGCCGAATTTGCCCAGAATGCCACCATTAAAAGCTTTGAAGAATACCAGCAACTCTACGCCAAAGCCAAGGCCGATCCCCAGGCTTTTTGGGGACAATTAGCCGAAAAAGAACTATATTGGTTTGAAAAATGGTCAGAGATTCTTGACTGGCAGCCCCCCTTTGCTAAATGGTTCGTCAACGGCAAGATTAATATTTGTTACAACTGTATTGACAGACATCTCACCACCTGGAGACGTAATAAAGCCGCCATCATCTGGGAAGGAGAACCGGGAGACAGCCGCACCATTACCTACGAACAGCTACACCGAGAAGTGTGTCAATTTGCCAACGCTTTAAAGGAATTAGGCGTAAAAAAAGGCGATGTGGTCGGAATTTATCTGCCAATGATTCCCGAAGCTGCCATCGCTATGTTAGCCTGTGCCAGAATTGGTGCGCCCCACAGTGTCGTTTTTGGGGGATTTAGTGCCGATGCTTTGCGCGATCGTCTTAATGATGCGGCCGCTAAGGTGGTAATCACTGCCGATGGTGGTTTCCGCAAGGATAAAGTCGTTGCCCTCAAGGAACAGGTAGATCTGGCTCTAGCCGATAATAGCGCCCCCAGTGTGGAAAAAGTTCTCGTTGTCCAGCGCAGCAAGGAACCCATCAATATGGTTGCCGATCGCGATTACTGGTGGCATGATCTACAAAAACAGGTATCTGCTAACTGTCCGGCCGAACCCATGGATAGCGAAGATATGTTATTTATCCTCTACACCAGTGGTTCCACCGGCAAACCGAAAGGAGTCGTCCACACCACCGGCGGTTATAATCTCTACACCCATGTCACCTGCAAATGGATTTTTGACCTGAAAGACACCGATGTTTACTGGTGTACTGCCGATGTGGGGTGGATTACCGGCCATAGTTATATCGTTTACGGACCGCTTTCCAATGGTGCAACCACGGTAATGTATGAAGGGGTTCCCCGTCCCTCTAATTTAGGCTGTTTTTGGGATGTCATCGAGAAATATCGGGTTAATATCTTTTATACTGCCCCCACTGCTATCCGCGCTTTTATCAAAATGGGTGAAGATATCCCCAATAGCCGGGATTTATCCTCTTTGCGCTTACTGGGAACTGTGGGAGAACCGATTAACCCAGAAGCGTGGATGTGGTATCACCGGGTTATCGGTAAAGAAAAATGTCCGATTGTCGATACTTGGTGGCAAACGGAAACCGGGGGGATTATGATTACTCCCTTACCCGGGGCAATTGCCACCAAACCGGGGTCAGCAACCCTACCTTTCCCCGGTATTATGGCCGAAGTGGTGGACTTAGACGGTAATCCCACCCAAGCGAATGAGGGGGGTTATCTGGTGGTCAAACATCCCTGGCCCGGTATGATGCGAACAGTTTATAAAAATCCCGATCGCTTCCGCAATACCTACTGGGAACATATCGCCCCCAAAGATGGCCAATATCTCTATTTTGCCGGGGATGGTAGCCGTCAGGACGAAGACGGTTATTTCTGGGTAATGGGGCGCGTCGATGACGTGATGAGCGTTTCTGGCCACCGTTTAGGGACAATGGAGATCGAATCAGCTTTAGTATCCCATCCCGCGGTAGCGGAGGCGGCTGTGGTGGGACGACCGGATGAAATTAAAGGGGAAGAAGTCTATGCTTTTGTGACTCTCGAGGGGCATTATGAAGCGAGTCCGGAGTTAGCGCAAGCATTAAAGGATCACGTTGTCAAGGAAATTGGCATTATTGCTCGACCGGGAGAAATCCGTTTTACCGATGTACTGCCAAAAACGCGATCGGGTAAAATTATGCGTCGTCTCTTGCGAACTTTAGCATCAGGTCAAGAGATTTCTGGTGATACTTCTACTCTAGAAGATCGATCGGTTTTGGACAAATTGCGCCAAGGTGCCTAATTTAATTGCCGGTTTTTCCTAGTAGTTAGGGTGAGGAATAAGAGTTAATCTTATCTCACTCTAACGGGAGTGATGCTCGGTGAATATATTTGCTCAAGCACCAAAGCTAAGTAGTTGGACAAAAGTAAAGTTAACTGTGGGGTAAGGATTCAGGATTCAGGAGTCAGTAAGAATTGCGGCAATTTACATTTATTAAGATAGACAAAAGAATTTATGTCCGACTACTTATAGCTAATAATAAATCCTGTTTAAAAGGTATAGGGGAAGTGGGAAGTGGGAAAAAACAATCCATAACTTGGGAGTTAATCACACGATTAAAAACGGATTTGGTATAATAATAAAGATAAGAGCGAATTGAAATTATAGGAGTTTAATCAATGACCACCACCACTACTACCGATAATGATTTAAAAAGACTAGAAGATTTAATCCTCAATGGACAGAAGATAATCGAACATCGATTCAACGAAATCGACAATCGACTCACTACCATGGAAACTCGACTCACTACCATGGAAACTCGACTCACTACCATGGAAACTCGACTGATTGAGGTTGACAATCGATTGAAGGTGATCGAGAATGGACAAGCGGAAATGAAAGCTGATGTCAAAACTGTTCAAAAAGATACTACCGATTTAAAGATTGAACTCACGGAAGTTAAAGGTGATATTAAAACTCTTGATAGTAAATTTGATGACATGAATAAACGCTTAGAGAAAGTCGAAGGAACCCAAAAAAATCAAATTTGGACATTGATAACTGTCTTAAGTGGTTCCTTACTAGCCGTAGGATTTAGAAGTTTTTTTATCGACAATAATCCCTAATCTCAGCAAGAGAATTGCTATAATTTGCTCACTAAAACAATGAAAAGCGATCGCCTAATTCTTCGTCCTTGGCAACTACCCGCAGACAAAGAGTCTTTTTTTCAGATCTATCAAAATTCCGAAGTCACTTATTTTTTACCGAGAATTCGTCAGTTAGCCACGGATATTGAGAGTTTAAATGCCTATTTTTCCGCAAGATTACCAACTGTTCGTAATCAGGGTAATGGCAGAGATTGGTGGGCAATGATCGATCGAAAAAATAATCAGATTATCGGTTCGATAATTTTACAGAATTTACCCGATAACTACGGTTATCCTACCCCAGATATCGAAATTGGTTGGCATTTACGGTGCGATTATTGGGGACAAGGATATATGACCGAAGCGGCTAAAGTTATTCTAGAATACGGCTTAATCACCTTACAATGCCGATTATCTACGCAGTGGTTAATCCCGATAATTATCGCTCAATTCGTGTCACCGAAAGATTAGGAATGCAATCAATGGGATTAACGAATAAATAGGGCTTGCTGAATAAATCTAAAAACCTTGTTGGATAAGACTTTTGGACTTTTTTCCCCTCAAAAAGTACCAGATATGGGAGTGATCAGGGGGAAATTCAGGGACTTTTTCCCTGAAAATTAGGTAATTGACCCCCTCA
>NZ_JASJFB010000240.1:0-10727 GCF_030065455.1 Microcystis sp. M53602_WE12
AAACTGCAATTAGAAACGGGTAGGAGAATTGAGATGGCTTTAGCTACCTATTCAATTGTAGCTTGGAGATTACTTTGGTTAACCTATCAAGCACGCTTACACGGAGAGGAGAGTTGTGAAAGTTTTTTGGAAGAACATGAATGGCAATCTTTGTGTGCCACTATTCATAAAAAGAGTCCGCCACCTGAAAAGCCGCCCTCCTTTCGAGAAGCGGTCAGAATGATTGCTTCTCTTGGGGGGTTTTTAGGTAGAAAAGGTGACGGTGAACCTGGTGTTAAAACTATTTGGTTGGGACTGCGAAGGTTACATGATATCAGCGAGACTTGGAAACTATCTCATCAAATTAGTTCCCCCATAGAACCCCCTTGAGCCATCTGGCACACTTTTCTCTTTTTGTCAAATTTTATGTTAAGAAAGATGTGACTAATGGATAGCCTTATCAAGGTAGCAGGGGGGATCAGAGGCAAAATCTATCTTCAATGTAATTATAACTACTTACTTAACCGACTAAGATGCAGCAATGTTCCTGACTCCATTGCTATCTGTTAACCTATAGATAGAATATTTTAAATCAGCTTATGAAAGTGGTGCGGCTGGCTTTGGTGTTAACTTTGGCATTGATGATCATGCCGCCGACAACAGTGGCACAAACACTGGAGCAGTTATGGCAACAGGGTGAAACCGCTCAAGCGCAAAAAAAATACCCGGAAGCCGAAAGAATCTGGCGACAAATTATTCAGCTTGATCCTAACAGTGCTGTGGCTTTTAGCAATCTCTGCGCCGCGCTATTCCGTCAAAATAAGTTAGACGAAGCACTGATTTTCTGTCAAAAAGCCCTCGCTCTCGATCCAAAACTTCCAGAAACCTACAACAATCTCGGTAACGTGCTGAGGGTCCAGAAAAAACTGACGGAGGCCGAGGAAATGTACCGTAGGGCGATCGAGCTTGATGATAAGTATGTCCGTGCCTACAACGGTCTCGGTATCGTGCTGGCAAACCAGAAAAAACTGACAGAAGCCGAGGAGATGTTCCGTAGGGCGCTCGCTCTTGATGATAAGTATGTCTTTGCCTACATCGGTCTCGGTAACGTGCTGAGGGCCCAGAAAAAACTGACGGAAGCGGAGGAAATGTACCGTAGGGCGCTCGCTCTTGATGATAAGGATGTCGATGCCTACAACAATCTCGGTAACTTGCTGTATGACCAGAAAAAACTGACGGAAGCCGAGGAAATGTACCGCAAGGCGCTCGCTCTTGATGATAAGTTTGTCTTTGCCTACTACAATCTCGGTAACGTGCTGAGGGACCAGAAAAAACTGACGGAAGCCGAGGAAATGTACCGCAAGGCGCTCGCTCTTGATGATCAGTATGTCAATGCCTACAACAATCTCGGTATCGTGCTGGCAAACCAGAAAAAACTGACGGAAGCCGAGGAAATGTACCGTAGGGCGCTCGCTCTTGATGATAAGCTTGCCCCTGCCTACATCGGTCTCGGTAACGTGCTGAGGGCCCAGAAAAAACTGACGGAAGCCGAGGAAATGTACCGTAGGGCCTTAGATTTACCAGATACTACTGGGACTCCCACTACCACTCACACCCTTGCCCATAATAATTTGGGTCGGCTCCTACAGGAACAGGGCAAGCTAGAGGCAGCGATCGCTGAGTTCGAGAAGGCGACGAAAATCGATCCGAAGTTTGAATTTACTCGCAATAACCTGCAAGAGGCCTGGCGCTTGTTATCGTTGCAGCAACAACCGGAGCAGATCATCGCTTTGAATACCACTAAATATCTACCCCAAGAGGATCCCCTCACCCGGATCAAGCGATCGATCGTTAAAATCAGTGTTGTCTTTACCGGTAACGCCAAGGGGACTGCCTACGGTACGGGTTATGTGATCAAACGACGGGGAACAACGGTGTGGATTATCACTAATCGTCATGTGGTGGTCGATCGCGACACGGAACAGAGGGGCGATAATCTGGAAAATAATCTGGAAGTGGAACCCTATTACGGCGAAAATCTACCCAACCTCCCGCGCGATCGTGCAGTGGCTAAAATAAGTCAGATCACCGAACCCCAAGAAAACTTGGATTTAGCTTTGCTGGAAGTCACGGGTTTACCAGACGATATCAGTCCTTTAACCTTTCATCAAGGCGAAATTGCCCCAAACACACCGATTTCTATCATCGGACATCCTGAATCAAAAGATTGGTCGAAGTACGAGGCGATTACCATCGGCATTCAGTCTAGTAGCGGCAATTTATTAATCGATGTGAGTCTGGCCGTGGGGGGGTCTGGTAGTCCAGTATTCGATCAGGAAATGCGGGTGATCGGATTGATGTTTAAAACGATTAACGAGTCCCAAATCGATTCTTCCGGTATCGGTTTCGCTTACCCAATCGATCGAGTTCTCCAAAAATTAGCTCAATGGCAGGTGGTTGTACCATGAAAAAATCATTTATTGCCCTCAACTTAACAATTCTTAGTCTTATTTTGGTCTCGTTCTTCCCTATTCAAGCTCAAAACTGTGGGACGGGAAATACTAGATCTAGCAACTATATCCAGAGAGATAATGACAAGCGCTGTGAGGGAATAGCTCCGATCGAGACTGCGGGCAGTTTTAGTCTTATTTCCCTTTCTATCGGCCGGATTCGGGAGATGACTGACTCCCTAAAGTTGGAAGTGCCTAGTCGTAATAACCGAGCGCCAAAAGTGATAGTGCGTTCTTTGCCAAAAAATTATCAACTCGATCCCCTCACCTTGCGTCCCCAAGGTTCTCGCTATCAATTTAAATGGTCTAACTATGTTATTGATCGCGAAGATATCGCCCTTGAAAGTCTGCGGGCCACGGCCTCTATCAGTGACGGTAAATTGATCTATTTGCCAGTTATTTTTAATCCGGCAAAAACCTATGATATCGTCCTTTTTGCTAATGCGCGTAGCCAGATCAAAGAATTACAAATCCTCCAGAACAACGAGGTTATCTATGAGACTTCTCGCCCTAACTGGCAACCAAAAGGGGAAATTTTCTTTACTTGGGATGGTCGTACTTCTGATGGTAAACTGGCTAAGGCGGGATTGTACGAATTGCGAGTCAAAGCTTTATTAGAAC
Organism: Microcystis sp. M53602_WE12; assembly: GCF_030065455.1. NCBI lineage: Bacteria > Bacillati > Cyanobacteriota > Cyanophyceae > Chroococcales > Microcystaceae > Microcystis > Microcystis sp. M53602_WE12. Next base: position 3,111 of record NZ_JASJFB010000240.1, read on the forward strand.
AAGATGATGCTCCTCCCAGAAATGCCCCGATTAATATAACTTTTGAACATAATCCCCAGTGGCTAAAATGAAGTCCAAGCATAATTTTAAAAGTTTCTGGCGATTTATTAGGAAAAATCTCAAGTTTTGCACAGTTTTTATAGTTACTCTAGCACTGGTTTTCCTGTCGATTTTTTGGGGAATTATCCCAGTTAAACAAAACTTTGAAGGCAATTTATTGGTAAAAAGCTTTAGTTTTACCTGTCAAGAAAACGAAAGTTTATTGCTCAAAGATGTCGATAATCTTTCCCAAATAGATCTATCGGGACTGAAAAAATTTACCCTCGCTGGCATTTTTAGCAGTCTTGCAGATCCCGAACTGAATAAACGAGAGCGACTAGAAATTGAATCAATCCGGGAAAATAGCACTTTAACAATTACCCCGACGGCGGATTTTATCCTGCAAGAACTCCGTTTACAAAAAGAAACTAGAGTAAAAAATCTCAAATACGCTCCTTTTAATAATCGTTTGGCTTTTAGTTTGCAGCCAAATTCTCAACCAGTAAATTTATCATTTAACCCTAGCGGCAACCCGATTAAAATAACTCTTTCTGGTTATAAAATTGCTAATTTACCCCAAAAAAAAGAGGATATTCCCCTCGAATTTAATCTCAGTACCACCGAATTTAAATTAGAAATACAACAAGCGATCGATGTTAATTTACAACTTTCTCAAGATCAAGAACAGCCTATTTTTTGGCGCAATATTAAAGTTAATAATGTTAGATTTGAGCGACCGATTATCACCGGTAATAATGTGAGAGATGACTTAGTGGAATCGACAATTATTTCCGGTAATATCCGGATGGCTCAACAGGATCTTAAGCTAGAAGAAAATCAATTCCTGATCGTCGAGAAACCGGGGGTAGAGATATTAAATCAGATAAAAATTATCCGAGAGGATAGTAACCAAAACCTCAAACTAAAAACCACGGGGGAAAACTTGCAGATTACCGAGGCATCACAAGGTTTAGAAGTGAGCGTTTCCGGCAATAAGCTAAACGGCTTTTACTTCGGATCACCGATATAGACTCCAAAAGGGTTATAGCTGTTGGATCATGCAGGTTAAGCGCCGTTTAGCTTACCAACAGCATCCAAGTGGGGTTAAATCCGCGACTACCGATCGCCCAAATTCAAGGCAGTTTTTTATCCCGTTATCTTGGCAGCGAGGCGATCGTGGCGATAATTTCCTTTTCTGCTGGTTTGATTGTTTCCTTGCTTTCGTGGTTATTCGATAATTTTCCCGCTTCTCCCTAAAAATTACCGTCCCGCTCGCTAAACTGCCAAATTGATAAGATCCTTTGACCTTTCGCCGCCCTATTAAGCAAAACTAGGTATAAACACTTTCTTAAGAATTAACCTATGTCACAATAGATGAAGATAAACCAAATAGTGTGAAGTTGTAAACTAGGTATTACTGAATGGAACCGCTTTATCAGTACGCGTGGCTAGTTCCCGTCCTGCCTTTGGTAGGCGCTACCCTAGTCGGCGCGGGCTTAATTTCCTTTAATGAAGTCACCAATCGTCTGCGACAGGTAAATGCTGTATTGATCATTTCTACCCTCGGCGCGTCGATGGTGCTTTCTTTTGCGCTGCTGTGGAGTCAAATCAATGGACACGCTCCCTACAACCAAATGATCGATTGGGCATCGGCGGGTAACTTTCACCTGAAAATGGGTTATACGATCGATCACCTCAGCGCTTTAATGTCGGTTATCGTCACCACCGTGGCCTTTTTGGTGATGATTTATACCGATGGTTACATGGCCCATGACCCCGGTTATGTGCGTTTTTACGCCTATCTGAGCATTTTTAGCAGTTCTATGCTCGGTTTGGTCATCAGTCCCAACCTCGTCCAGATCTACGTTTTCTGGGAATTGGTGGGGATGTGTTCCTATCTGCTGGTAGGTTTCTGGTTCACTCGTCCGGCGGCCGCCGATGCCTGTCAAAAAGCCTTTGTTACCAACCGCGTCGGCGATTTTGGCTTATTACTGGGAATGCTGGGTCTTTTCTGGGCCACCGGCAGCTTTGAGTTTGATGTCATGGGTGAACGTCTAGAGGAATTAGTCTCTTCTGGAGCCATTGCCGGCAGTTTAGCGGCATTATTCGCCGTTTTAGTCTTCCTCGGTCCCGTGGCCAAGTCGGCCCAATTTCCCCTTCATGTCTGGCTACCGGATGCCATGGAAGGTCCGACCCCGATTTCGGCCCTGATTCACGCCGCCACGATGGTGGCCGCCGGAGTTTTCCTCATTGCTCGGATGTATCCCGTTTTTGAGCCAATTCCCACGGCGATGACGGTAATTGCTTGGACGGGGGCCTTTACTGCCTTCCTAGGGGCAAGTATCGCCCTCACCCAGAATGATATCAAAAAGGGTTTAGCCTATTCCACCATCTCCCAATTGGGTTATATGGTTATGGCTATGGGTATCGGCGCTTATAGTGCGGGATTATTCCACCTGATGACCCATGCTTATTTTAAAGCGATGTTGTTCCTCGGTTCCGGTTCGGTCATCCACGGTATGGAGGATGTGGTCGGTCATGAGCCGGTTTTAGCGCAAGATATGCGGATGATGGGCGGTTTACGCAAGTATATGCCCATTACTGCCCTAACTTTCCTGGTGGGAACTCTGGCCATCTGTGGGATTCCTCCCTTCGCTGGTTTCTGGTCGAAGGATGAAATTCTCGGTTTAGCTTTTGAGGCGAACCCGTCCTTATGGTTAATCGGTTGGGCCACTGCGGGTTTAACGGCTTTTTATATGTTCCGGATGTACTTTAACACCTTTGAAGGGGAGTTTAGAGGGACTAATAAGGAGATTAAACGCCGACTGTTAGCCAATGCGGGTGCGATTCCGGCTTTTGGACCGGGGGCAATGAATGTTAAGCAATTGGACTCGGAAGCACAGGAAGAAGACAACCACGGCCATCATGCCCATGAACCCCACGAATCGCCAATTACGATGACTTTACCTCTAATGATTTTAGCGGTTCCTTCTTTGTTAATCGGTTTGGTGGGTAAACCTTGGCAGAATTTCTTCGAGGGTTTTATTCATGTTCCTAACGAAGTAGTGGAAGAAGTTCATGCTTTTGATTGGACGGAGTTTCTGATTATGGCGGGTAATTCGGTGGGGATTGCTTTAATCGGGATTACTGTCGCTTCTTTGATGTATCTCCAGAAGAAAATTGACCCCGCAACTATTGCCGAAAAATTCCCCGTTTTGTATCGTTTTTCCCTGAACAAATGGTACATTGATAATCTGTATGATCGAGTTTTCGTCCAGGGTTGTCGTCGTCTCGCGCGGCAAATTATGGAAGTGGATTATCGCGTTATCGATGGGGCAGTGAATTTAACTGGTTTAGCTACTCTTGTCAGTGGTGAAGGTCTCAAATACCTCGAAAATGGTCGCGCCCAATTCTATGCTTTAATTGTCTTTGCCGCAGTTTTGGGTTTAGTAATTGTCTATAGTCTGGTGTAGATTTTTAATCGGTTGACTAAAGATTTTTAGGGGCGCAAAGCCCCTTTTTTCAGCTTTAAGTCCCCCTTTTTAAGGGGAATTTAGGGGGAGCAAACTTTTTCAGCCAACCCTATTTAGGGGCTGCTGAAAAAGCTTTTCTGGGGGCAGGGTGTGGGGTGTGGGGTGTGGGGTGTGGGGTTTGATCGATTTTCAGGTGGTCAACTACCTAATTTTCAGGGAAAAAGTCCCGGAATTTTCCCCCCTATCCCCGCAATGGCTGGCACTTTTTGAGGGGAAAAAAGTCCAAAAGTCTTATCCAACAAGGTTTTTAGATTTATTCAGCCAACCCTATTTAAACCGCTTATACTAAATCCGTTGAGTATAGGCTACTTATAGAGGAGAGGCACTCATGCAACAGGCAAGAGGCAAAAGGGGGAATAAATAATCAGTTTTTAATAACCAGATTTAGTATCAGTTCCTCTGAACTTAGATGTTCGGCTAAGTCAGCTTTCTTGGGCATTTTATCTCCTTGTCTTTACTCGTTTTATTATAACAGGATTTGGTATTAGAAGACAAAACAGGATAGACTTTTCTCTAGTCCGATCGATTTTGGGGACAATGAAGGATTTATTGGCGATTTTTAGCAAGGAATTAAGCTCTTGGTTTCGGCGCTGTTGGTTAGCGGTACTATTGACCGGCAGGGTTTTTTACTTCCTATTCACGCGCCAACCCGATTGGCGCGTCACCCAAGAACAAATGGTAGCAGCCGGGCCCGCCTCGCTGATTATCGCCATGATCACGGCCGCGGTGATCGGGATGATCTTTACGATCCAAGTGGCCCGGGAGTTCCAAGCTTTGGGCGCTGGCAGTATGGTGGGGGGAATTTTGGCCCTTGCTCTCGGTCGGGAACTCTGTCCGATTATGATGGCGATCGTGGTAGCTGGTCGGGTAGGATCGGCTTTTGCGGCGGAAATCGGTACCATGAAGGTGACAGAGCAGATCGACGCACTCTATATGCTCAAAACCGATCCCGTGGAATATCTGGTGCTGCCCCGTTTAATTGCCTGTTGTCTGATGGTTCCCGCTTTGAGTGTTATGGCGTTGCTGATCGGTTTAGGTAGCGGTTTGCTAGTCGGCCAAAGTTTATACGGGATTGCCAATTCAGTTTTTCTCGACTCGGTTCGCGGTTTTCTGGGTGTGGGAGATGTGCTGAGTGGACCGGTTAAAGGGTTGGTTTTTGGGGCTTTAATTGCGATTATCGGCTGTAATTGGGGTTTAACGACCGATGGCGGTGCTAAAGGAGTCGGCCAAGCTACGACCGCGGCCGTAGTCACTATGCTCTTAGCGATTTTTGTATCTAATCTGCTGATGACTTGGATCTTGTTCCAAGGATCTGGCAATAGTTCGGTTTTGTTTGGACAGTAATTTCAGTTAAAAACTGTCATTTTCTCGCCATTGTTCTAATACTAAATCCAGTTATTAAAGACTGATTATTTATTCCTCCTTTTGCCTCTTGCCCCCGCCCCCCCCGATGTCGTAGGGTTGATTCATGAATCAACCCTACCCCTACCCCCACGAAAAACTTTTTGCCGCAGACCACTAGGTAGGGTTGGCTGATGTTGGGTAAGACTTTTAGACTTTTTTTCCCTCAAAAAGTGCCAACCATTGGAGTGATCGGGGGTAAAATTCCTGGACTTTTTCCCTGAAAATTAGGTAACTGACCCCCTCAAAATCCCTAAAACCCCACACCCCACACCCCACACCCCACACCCTGTCCCCACGAAAAACTTTTTGCCGCAAACCCTAGCTAACTTAACAATACCCAGTTCACCAAAACTACCCCTGCACCACCTGTTTAAGGGTGGTAAAGGTTTCTAGGTTGATTAACCCCCGGCGCTGGCCTTTTTGGTTGGAAATGCCCAAAAACACCGATTCTCCCTGTTTGGGATTGCGATCGAATCGGGGTGAAGAATTGATATAAACTAAAGCACTATCGGACTCCATGGCGAATTGACGACTTTCTCGATAGGATTCGGTGACAATACAATCCGCGTGACCGCTACTATACTTATTAATCCAAGCGATCGCATCAGTGAGGGTATCCACTAACCTAAAGGCCACCGTTTTTTCTAAATAGGGTCTTTGCCAATCATTATCGGTAGCAATGGTTAAATGTTCGGGAAAATCCGCCGCTAATCGGTTATCTCCCCGCAATTTAAAGCCTTTTTCCTGCAAACTTTTAAACAAACGACTTAAAGTTGAAGAATTGTGATGGGGACTAATTAAAACTTTTTCGATCGCGTTAACCGGATCGGGTATGCTGCCATGACTATCGATAATTACCTGACGAGCTAACTCCAAATCGCCACTAGGAGACCAATACAAATAACAGTTTCCCATGGCCGCACGCAAAACGGGAACCGTGGCCAATTGACTCACCCGACCGATTAAACTAGGGCGACCGTAGGGAATAATCAAATTAACATAATTTTCCTGCGTCAGCAACTCCTCTAGGGAGGGACTAGAATCGCAGGGTAAACCACTCACACAATCCACGGGTAAACCCACATCTTCCAAAGCTTCTTGGATAATTTCCGTAATCACTCCATCGGAATGACTAGAGGCATTGGAACCGCGAATAATCAAACTATTGCCACTTTTTAGGGAAAATCCCGCCGCTACCATCGCTAATTCGGGAAAACCTTCATAGACTAAGGCAATCACTCCTAAAGGCATCCTTTGGCAATAGGTTTGGGACGGATTAAGTTGATAGGCCGCGTTAATTACCTGTTGCAGCGGATCCGATGCTTCCGCTAGTTGTTGCAATACCTCCACCGTCGTCTCTAAACGTTCGGGAGTTAACCGTAACCAGCGAATCATTTGTTCTGAGACGGCCATCTCTCGACTGACTTCTAAATCGAGGGTATTGGCTTCTAAAATGCGATCAAAGCCAGTTTTAATGGCATTAGCGATCGCGATTACCCCGCGATTTCTTTCGTTGCCATTGAATTGACCTAGATCCAGAAAAGCATTGTATGCTTGCTTAAAGATCGTCGGGGGGGTTTTGGGGGAACTTTCGATCATAGATTCTTGTCTAGCGTCGATAGGCTAACCAAAAGATGAATGCGGGCAAAATAACTAATAGCATAACTAGAATTGCCCCAAAAATCACGCTTACCCCCGGCGGTGATTTTAAAATTAAGGGTAGCCAAACGATCGATAATAACAGAATTATCCCCACCATCAGGGGTAATACCTCTTGTCCAAAGCGCCGATTCGTACTCACCCAACGAAATCCCGTCCAGCGCCAACTGCGTTTATAGGGATAGTGGGGGGCTAATTGTTCGATAATTTGACCGTTTTCCTGTAGCACAAATATCTGTTGACAGCGATCACAGCCAAAGGCATCGGTCAATAAAATCGGGCACAATGTCCCTTTCCGACGACAGGGACAAGGATAGTCTTGGTGTTGGTCGATTTTGGTATATTTATGCGGTCGCACAAGCTAAATTTTTGTTTATCAACGTTTGTTTTTAGTTGCTCGTGGTCAATGGCTAAGGTATTCAACGGTTGCCCAAAATCCTCAACCCTATTGCTCACGGGTAATTCCCATCTTAAGGTATATCCCTAAATTATTCATCCTGACCTTAAGGTATATTTCAAGATTTTATGAACTACTCCAATCCGCTACGCGCTCGATTGGAGTTTCTGACGATTCTTCGTCCCTAGATGCCTCATACTTCCGCACAAGGTAGCGCTAGACGACTCTGCATCTAAAGAGGCTCGTTCCAAGCCCCTAGCATAATTGAGCATAACTTGTGCAGCAGCTACATCTCGATCACAAGAATAGCCACATTTCTCACAGCGATGAACTCTTTCGGCTAAAGATTTCTTCTTTTGATGACCACAATTAGGACAAGTTTGGGAGGGTTTAATTTTTTGGGTAGGAACCTCAACATAAAAACCCCCAGCTTCCGTGACTTTTTCTGGCTCTTCGGTTTGTGTTATGCAATGGACGGGGGTTATAAGGGATGGAACCCTTATAGAGAAAGGCATTTAGCGATTTTTGTCAATTGTTTTTGCTCTAGAGCGAACTAATCAATTAAGTCTCTTGCCAGATAAGGAT
>NZ_JASJFB010000606.1:0-7978 GCF_030065455.1 Microcystis sp. M53602_WE12
AATCGAGAATTTGAAAATAAAGAAGAACTGGAAAAAGTAGTCAATCAGCTTTTAAATGAAGGGGGATTGATTATTAAATGGAGTAGAAAACTTAAAAATAAGGGTAATGCTGTCAATGTAACTTAAATGCGTAAAAGCTTAATAAACCTGTTACCCCTAGCCAAGCTGCTGAACCTGCTGGTGGCATCGTCTATGCCATTGGCACCTTGGGCTATGACTTCGGCACCGAAGCCCGTCGGGACACATTTAAACAACTGATGCCGACAGCGGTAATTGGTGGTATTGAAGTTCCCTCTAATCCCTACGATGCCCGTCAGATGGTGGATTACCTAGCTGACCACCTCTCGGAGGCTAAATCCTTAATTTGGACCCTGAACCTGGAACTTACGCCAATTTACGCCATTGAACCCCTTGGCTCTTTTTCCCGCGAAGTTTATGCCGCTTTACAGGAACTTCTTTCGGGACAAGTGCAAGCAGAAGACAGCCCCGAATATATCCAGCGTGTCAGTATTCCGGGACGGATTACTGGGCGGACAGTACGCCTGTTCTCAGGGCAAGTTGTTCCCGTCATTGAACCGGATAGCCCCCGGGGAATTTATGGTTGGCACATCAATACTTTAGTCAGTGCGGCAATTGAAGCTGTTGGTGCAGAACAAACAGAAGCCCAAGAAAGCCAAATGCGCCGCACTTTGAGTAGTTTCCTCAACCGCATCTACTACGATTTACGCAATTTAGGGCAAACTTCCCAAGACCGCGCCCTCAATTTTGCTGCGACCAACGCTTTCCAAGCAGCGCAAACTTTTTCTGAGGCTGTGGGTGCGGGGATGGAACTCGATAGTATTAATGTTTCTAAGAGTCCTTTCTGTCGGCTGGATAGCGATTGTTGGGACGTACAGTTAAAATTCTTCGACCCGGAAAATAGCCGCCGCGCTCGTAAAGTCTTCCGTTTTACCATTGATGTCAGTGATTTAATTCCTGTCACCTTGGGCGAAGTTCGTTCCTGGTCTTCTCCTAATTAGTCCTTTCCCCTGCGCTGACTTCTGACTTCAAGTACGGGCGAAGCATTCCGATAGGAAATCTAAGGTTTCAGCGATAGGTTATGCCCGAAGGCTTCGCCCCTACCCCCATTATTTACCCCAAAACAACCGTGAGACTTCCCAAACAATCTGCTCCCGTCAAACGACCCCATTTCATTCATCCCCATGAATGCGTCGATATTATTCATGGAGATGGCGAAGATTTAGTATCTATCTTAGTTAAGTTAGTTCATGGAGCCAACTACAACGATCCAGCACAATTTCAATATCCTCATTATGGCTATCTGAAAATGTCCTCTTTTGGCGGTTTTCGTTATTAGTCAAGGGTGGAGAATATACTCGTGATTAATCTGTCAGCAAAAAGCAATCTGCTCTGATAGATAATGACAGCATAAGCAACACTCAAACCCCAAATTCACCTACTCACCGATCACTCCAATTTTATGACGGCAATTCCTGTTGATTTAGTCATTGTCATTGATACCAGTGTCTCCGTTAAAGCGGAGGCCGAAGGATTGAGTCAGGCGGCGGAAACGGCGATCGCTAATGCCCGCTCCCACTGCCCCTCAGACCTGCGAGTGATTTGGCTGGGGATCGAAGGAACCTGGAAAAACACCCAATTTGAGCGCACAGTTCGAGACTATCTAACCAAAACCTGTGCCATTCCCGAATCGGCCTTAAAAAGCCGAAAAAAAGGTGAACTCCCATCGGGAGGAGCCCAGGAAGATGCGGCCCGGGTGATGCAAGATCTGGCCACTCATTTTGATTGGCGGTCTGGGGCGAAAAGGGCGATTTTTTACCTAGGAGATGAAGCCTTAGATGCAGGCGGGGACAAAACCCTTGCCAAGGATATTGAAGCCGCTAACCAGGCGATTCAAGGAGCTAAAACGGCACAAGTGATCATTCATAAGCTAAACGGCTTTTACTTCGGATCACCGATATAGACTCCAAAAGGGTTATAGCTGTTGGATCATGCAGGTTAAGCGCCGTTTAGCTTACCTATTGTGGTCAATCCAAAAGTCGCTATCGTCACACGATTGAAGCTGAATATGCTCGCGTCGCCCAAGAAACTGGCGGTCAATCTTTCACCGCGGAAGGTTCTCTCAGGGATTTTGCCACGGTTCTCGAACAAATCATTTGTGGGAGTCAATCTCCTCCTCAAATCCTCTTAAACGAACCGCAGAAAACTGATACGCCAACAACTGCTTTAGCAACTGACGGCGATCCACAACCTGTATTACAACAAACTCATGGAGAGCATCAAACTATGTCTAAATCCAAAGATTCTACAGAATCAGCAGCCGCTGCCGCGAATGTTACTCAACCCACCCCGGAACAACCGAAGATTGAGCAACCAGAAACAACTGAACCTAAAACTAAATACATTCCCGCCACTGGTTTAGAAGATTACGGACGCTGGAAAACCATGTTCAAAGATCGCAAGGCGAATCCCAATGATCCGCCTTTTCGCCGCGGTCGCATCTGGTGTTAAACTTTGTCCATTTTTCCCGCAAAACTTTGTCTATTTTTACCGCAAACAAATTGTTTAAAGTTGACAATAGTTAACAGAAAACTCTTGACAAGGATCGTGTAAATCTTTCAGTGTTATCGACAACTACCTTTGGAGTAACTTACGATGAAAACCCCAAAACTGACCCCTCGCATTACCGCCCCGGTTCAACGAGACAATATGAGTACCGTTCCTAGTGATGGTAATGTGATTACCCCTGCTACCTTCTGTGATTTAGCCACCAAGCAATGTTATCCCTTTGCGGGTGACGACGCAGTGTAATTTGTTCTTCCTGGCATTAGTCATTAGGTAGGCAGTCTTTTTTTACATGAATTGTTCGCGCTTGCCTACCTGACAAAACGACTACTCTTCAGGTTCTATCCCCAAGGCCCTTAACTGTTCCGCTAGGCGATCGGCTCGTTGTCGTTCCTGTTCGGCTCGTTGTCGTTCCTGTTCGGCTCGTTGTCGTTCCTGTTGAGTAGATTCCTGGGAAGTTAACAACAAGTTACCTTCCCCATCCCACCAGCGAAGCCAGGGAAAGGATTGATTTTGGTATTCCCCCTGCCAAATTCCTAACTCTACCTTTAAAGGAACAATGGGATAATGACCGCGCTGATTAGGAGTCATTTTTTGGTAACGACCATTAACTAACTGGTACATCTCGATCTGGGCCTTGTTAACTTCATAAATTCCATAAAAAGGAATTTGAATCGCTCGCTCATAGATCCAAAATTTACCCTTGACAGGCGTTTTATCCCGTTCTTCTTCACCATTACCAGAGACAAATTCTAAGGCAATAACCGGTTCAATGGTTTCTTTCCACATCACAAAAGAACGCCGGACTTGACCATCAATCGTTGTGGGGACATGGGGAACATAAAACCAATCGGGAGCAACAGCACCTTTTTCTAGGGATTCTGGATGCTCTGGCAATCGCCAATAAATCCCACAATCTCGACCCAGACAGTAATTACCGTCAGGATGTAATTGCTCCAAAAGGGGTGTAATAGTATCCGTTAAAAGGTCTGCTTGGGGAGGCTCTTGATAGTTTTTCACAAAACTTCCATCTTTATCCGGGAGTTGGGTGTGGTCGGGTAAAGGGGAATCGCAATACACCGTGGTCGAAGGTTCCTGAATTGTGGTTGCGGGTTGTGCCGTTGGGGTGATTGCACTCATCTTTAATTCCCCTATTTTTGTTATCTAGCTTTTATTCTATAACTGTTCTTGAAAACCTGCAAAAACTATGCCTGATCTCAATGCTATCCCCGGAATGACTGCTCTTCGCTCCCATACCAAAGGCGATCCCCGCATCAAAATTGCCGTTCTTGATGGACCGATTGACTTAGATCGCGCCTGTTTCCAAGGAGCAAATATTACCCGCCTTGATCCCTATTGGTCGGAAGAATTTCCCATCGATCCCCAACACTTACAAGCCTTTTTAGATATAGAAAAAAGTGACAAAAGTGATGAAGAAAAAGAGTATCTGTTCAAAGAAGCTATCCCTGATGAAAACATCCTCCACAGTTTGCATTTGCGCTTCCATGCTAACCATATTATCAGCACCATTTGTGGCCAGCCAGATTCACCCGTAGAAGGGATTGCTCCTCAGGCTACTGTAATTAATATTCCCATCGCCTATAGCAACGAAGATTTTATTAATCCTCTCAATCTTTCTCGCGCAATTAGTACCGCTATTGAACAGGGAGTTAATATTATCCATTGTGCCGCTTGTCACCCAACTCAAAGCGGATTAGCGCACGAATTTATTGATAAAGCAATTCGTCAAGCTCAAGCTAATAATATCCTGGTGATTGCCCCCGGAGGTAATGATAAAGGAGAGTGTTGGTGCGTTCCTGCGGTATTAGAAAATGTCCTGACAGTAGGAGCAATGAAAGATACAGGCGAGCCATTTAAATTTAGTAATTTTGGTGGTAAATATGCAACTCAAGGGATTCTCGCTCCAGGAGAGAATATTTTAGGCGCTCAACCCGGAACCGATGACCCCATCCGCAAAAAAGGCACTAGCTGCGCCGCTCCCATTGTGACAGGAACAGCCGCTTTATTAATGAGTTTACAATTAGAACAGGGGTTATCTCCCGATGCAGAAGCAGTAAGAGTCGCCTTGATTAATAGTGCCATCCCCTGCGATCCTAATGAAGTAGAAGAACCAGAACGCTGTTTATTAGGAAAAATCAATATTGCGGGTGCTTATGAACTGCTGACGGGAGAGAAATTACAAACTGTTGAAGCGGATAACAATTTGTCGAATAATATCATAAAATCGGCGGTAATTCCGATGACAGTGACAACCTCGGTTATCCCATCTAATACAACCGAGATGGCAACTCAGGGAATAACTATAACCACCCCAACAGCAGCGACAATAGAACTGGTGATCACTCCTAGCAATGCTTCAGAAAATGTTTCCTCAACCGGATTAATACAAAATAATCAAACAAATAAAAATATTGTCTTTAATAGTGTCGTTCCTAGTCAACGTTCAAACCTCGTTTATGTGTTAGGAACTTTAGGCTATGATTTCGGCACAGAAGCGCGTCGGGACACCTTTAAACAATTAATGCCAACCATCACGATCGATAATCTTGAATTACCATCCAATCCCTACGATGCGCGGCAAATGGTAGATTATTTAGAAAGTAATTTATCAGAAACTAAGTCTTTAATTTGGACAGTCAATTTAGAACTAACTCCCATCTATGCAATTAAACCCGTGGGAGCTTTTGCCGCCGAGATTTATCAAGTCATGCAATATATGTTAGCGGGTCAAATATTACCAGAATCTGACGAAGATTATGTTGAAAGGGTGAGTATTCCGGGTATGCTTACAGAGGAAACCGTGAAACTTTTTTCGGGTCAAATTGTTCCCGTCATCAAGGTTAATAGTCCCCGGGGAATGTATGGCTGGAAAATTAATACTTTGATTGAATCAGCCATAGAAACTGTTCGCACAGAACATGAAATCGCCGATGAAGTAAGGATGCGGCGTTCTCTAACCAGTTTCTTAAATCGCATTTATTATGACTTACGCAACGTCGGACAAATCGCCCGCGATCGCGCCTTAAATTTTGCCGCTACTAACGCCTTTCAAGCGGTACAAACCTTCTCCCAAGCAGTAGCAATGGGAATGGAATTACACAGTATTGAAGTGGAAAAAAGCCCCTTCTGTCGCTACGGAAGTGAATGTTGGGATGTGAAATTAAAATTCTTCGATCCCGAAAATGGTCTGCGGGCCAAACGAGTTTTTCGCTTTACCATTGATGTCAGCGATCGCAACCCTGTAACCTTAGGAGAAGTGCGTTCTTGGGCTGTTTCTAAGTGAGGTTTTAGCTTAGGATCAACTTACCAATATTGAAAAAAGCAATAAGCGATCGCTCTTAACTGTGCTGGAAATTTGTCAAGATTAAATTTAACAAACTTAACATCTGAGTCAGATGAACGTAGGTTGGGTTGAAGCATGAAACCCAACGCCTGCTCATGTTACGCTACCGCTAACCCATCCTACAAATAATTGTGCCTCCCTACTTAAATTTAACAAACTTAACATCTGAGTCAGCAGCGAGAGTGTAAGTCGGGATTAGCAATTCTCGCTGGCACTAGCGATCGCTGTTGTCCCGAGAGCAGCGGGAGTAATTGCCCGAATTTTTAGCCCACAGAGACGAGGTATTTTTTGAGCATTCATTGCGAAATTTGTCAAATTATTTAAGAAATGTGAAGGAGCGCAAAGGAAAATTAAAAGAAGGGAAGATATAGATGTTGGGGAGAATACTAAGTGCTAATCTAGGGTTATCCCATCTATTCCGAGGTTAACCGTCCCACAGGAGAAACAATCACCGGATTCCCTTGCCGGCGGCGAAAATCGGTTTCTTTAAATAAAAGTTAACAGAACTTCGCACTTCTGTTAAGAAAAGGTTTACAGAAACTTGTTAGAATAGAGGTAGATAAATCCAGTTGCAAATAGGCGCTCGACCCGATGAATTTTCCGCGCGATCCGACAAAAAAAAGAGAACGAGAACACCGACAATATCTAGACTGTGACCTCTAATTGACTTTCACTCAACAGCGCAAACGAGCAGTTTTTTGAGGATTAAATTCCTAGCATCAACACCCCTTAAAAATAGTTGATGTGGGCAGTCCATAGCAAAATTTTTAGATGGAGTAGTGAGTATGAAGCTATTGATTCAGGGCAATAATATCGCTGTCACCGAACCTATTCATGATTATGTGGAACAAAAGCTGGAGAAAGCGGTGAAACATTTTAACGGCATAACCACAAAAGTCGATGTTCACCTCTCCGTGGAAAAGAATGCGCGCATTCCCGATCGCCACAAGGCAGAAGTAACGGTTTATGCTAATGGAACAGTGATTCGCGCTCAAGAAGGAAGCGAAAATTTGTACGCAAGTATTGATTTAGTTTCTGATAAAATCGCTCGTCAACTCCGCAAGTATAAAGAAAGACTGGTGGATCATCGCACCCACGCTACCGTTAAAACTAGCGAGGTGGTGCAAGAGAAACCCTTAGATGATAACCTAATTGGCGATCGCACTCCCGAATTACCTGCGGAAGTAGTGCGGATGAAATACTTTGCTATGCCACCGATGACTATTGAGGAAGCACTAACACAATTGCAATTAGTCGATCACGATTTCTATATGTTCTGCAACAAAGACACGAACGAAATCAATGTTATCTATCAACGCAATCACGGCGGTTTTGGTGTTATTCAACCCCGTCCCGTCAACCTAAATGGCAAAGAATCCAATTAACAGTTAGCGACTACAAATAAAACAAAAGACTGGAGAAATTCTCCAGTCTTTTTCTCATCTAACCAAGATTAACTTTAACCACTTTATTTTTTTCTGCCACCGCTTTCGGGAGGGTGAGATAAAGAATACCGTCTTGATAGTTAGCGGTAACTTGGCTATTTTGCACCTCCACTGGTAGGGTAATCAAGCGACTAAATTTACCATAATAAAATTCGCTGTTTTCCACCTCGGCAGGGCGTTGACGTTGCCCATTAATAGCCACCATTTGTTTGCTAACCTCCACATCGATATCTTTAATATCCACACCGGGTAATTCGATTTTCAATTGCACGGAATCCTCATTAACAGAGATTTCCACCGGGGGACGAGATACCGATGAAGTTGTCGGTAATACTTCTTGAAAAAGTTGATCGATTTGACGTTGAACAGAATTAATTTCGAGGAAGGGAGAATAAAGAGTGAAAGCCATAGTAATAATTTCCTTGAGAGGTTTTCTCTGACTGCGATTACCTCTATCTTAAGCAACTAACTTGACTTCCACAAGGCGGTTTTCAGGAAACAAAAAGTCGCAATAACCGATACACTTATCAGTTATCAGTTATCAGTGGGGTGTGGGGTGTGGGGAAGTGGGGAAGTGGGGTGTGGG
>NZ_JASJFB010000531.1:0-2428 GCF_030065455.1 Microcystis sp. M53602_WE12
AGTAAGGGTGTCAACAAGGAATATTACAAATTGTTAACCGAGTCTTGAAAGCGTTGTGCTACAAAGGTTTGAAATGTTAAGAAAGATGTGACTAATGGACAGCCTTGATAAGGGGGGTGCCGATCCCCCCTTAGTCCCCCCTTGATAAGGGGGGCATCTGATAATTTTTAACGCCTACCTACTTAATTTTTGCTTAGGAAACCGTGAAATACCTATCAAGCAAGACTTTTAGGGCTATTTTAACGTTCGGCGATGCTCAGTCGGGCCGCGGAAGAAACTAGAAAATATCAGTATAGACCTCGTTTCCACACATAAACCAGAAGCTCCCAAATACTGATGGGCAGTCAGGAGTTTAAGCTTGTGGAGAGACTGTAAGACTCCTTGGGATTCGTCTTAAAAAGCAGGTTTCTGTGAAGCAAGAATCTCCCATCACACAGCTTGGCATTGTGATGGCGAGAGTGTCAAAATTGTGTTCAATTACTCGTCATCCCAGTCATGCCTTCCAGCGGTCAAGTGAAATCGATTTTTTTTCTGATCCTCTTTCTCCTCAGTATTCTAGGGGGTATTCTACTGGCTTCGCTACTTCAACAACCAGCGATCGCCCAATCTCCCTCCTCGGATACATTGCTAAATCGTTATCAAATTGGAGAGCAAACCTATCTAGAAAATTGTGCCACCTGCCATATTGCTATTCCTCCGAGCATCCTACCCAGTCAAACTTGGAAAAAAATCCTAGAAAATCCTAATTCTCACTATGGTATCCGTTTAAAACCAATTGTTGGCATTACTCAGCGTCTTATCTGGGATTATCTCAGTTATTCTTCCCGCCCTCTTAGCGAGACTACTTTTGTTCCCCTCTTAATTGAACAGTCTAGCTATTTAAAGGTTTTGCACCCTAGGGTCAATTTACCCACTCCTCTCGGTCACACCACCTGTGTCACCTGTCATCCCAACGCTTCCCGCTACGATTATCAGACCCTTACCCCCATCTGGGATAATGCAGCCTAATCAGTGATCAGTGATCAGGAGTCGGGAGTCAGGAGATTATTTTTTTTATTCTTCCCAACACCCCATCACCCCATCACCCCAACACCCCATCTTCCCACACCCCACACCCAATCCTACTGAGGAGGTGCAGTTAGGGTGATTTCGCCGATTTGACCAGCTTTACCCATTAATTGGGCAGGTTTTTCGTTAAGAGAGATTTTAACACCGCCAGCATTGCCCGATCGAATATTTAAACTCTTTTGGGCTGTCCAAGTTTGTTTAGTCCCGGGTTGGAGATTGCCTTCATGGACTTTTTTGCCATCGGCAATTACCCTTACCCAAGCGGCCTGTTCAATAGTTACTTCGGCTGAGAGGGGAACTTTTGACTGAGGAGAAGGGGAAGGAGAGGCTATCGGTGCGGGAGGGACTACCGGCGCGGGGGAAACCACGGGGGAAGGAGAGGGAGTAAGGGCAGGGGGGTTAGAGAGAGGGGGACGGAGGAAAAGATAGCCAATACCACAAAATATGCCCGCCAGCAAGCCTAGCCAGAGATACATCCCGAAAAAGGTTGATTTAGCCGGTTGAGGGCCAGTTTCCGGGGCTGGTTTTTCTGCTTTCACCGGTTCCACTTTTGGGGCAGCGGGTTCAGCCTTGGGGAGAGGGGTAACTTTTGTGGGCAGTGTTTTCGGGATAGTTACCTCTTGAGCTAATTGTTCCGCACTAGGAGACAAGCGATCGGCTAAAGCTTTACCATCAATTTTTAGAGCATCACCGTAGCGTTTGATAAATCCCTTGACATAAATTAATTCTGGTAATTTCTCCCAATTCCCCGTTTCCAACGCTTCTAGCATCGGCAATCTAATCATCGTCAGGGCGGCGATATCGTCTATGCTCAGGCAGCTTTCTTCTCGTTTTTGACGTAAATAAGTCCCGATTTCCTTGATTTGTTCGGCTTGTAGGGGACTGAGTTGACTCATAATTCCAGTCATCGAAAATTTGGGTCTGAAACCCCGTCGTTCTACGACGGCTTTACTGTTAAATATTAGCGCATTTACACGATATATGCTAGAGTGCGAGATATGGAAAAGGCCTACTCGTTCCGATTTTACCCCACACCCGAACAAGAGTCGCTATTGCGGCGCACTTTGGGCTATGTAAGATTGGTTTACAATAAGGCACTCCATCTCAGAACACAAGCTTGGTACGAAAGACAAGAAAGAGTAGGCTACGCTCAAACTTCTTCAATGCTAACCGATTGGAAAAAGCAAGAAGAATTAGACTTTCTCAATGAGGTAAGCTGTGTACCTTTACAACAAGGGTTAAGACATTTACAAACAGCTTTTACTAATTTCTTTGCTGGTCGGACTAAGTATCCTAACTTTAAGAAAAAACATCAGGGAGGAAGTGCCGAATTTACCAAATCTGCTTTTAAATTTAAAGA
>NZ_JASJFB010000495.1:0-3376 GCF_030065455.1 Microcystis sp. M53602_WE12
GAAAACGGCTTTACGATATTTGGCTGGGAACACTAAATGATATAGCAAAACACTTACATTATGGCTCTTATGGATGTATTCACTCATTTTTCTATTGTACGCCGCGAGCGGCGGGGAATTAGACCCGAAGAGATTAAAATGGGGGGTGAAATAATTCACCCCCTTAAAAGTCTCTCCCCATCTATAGCTGAGGGACTTCTGACGAACTTTAACTAAACTGCTGCGAAGTAAACTTTTGACTTCACAGGATCGGGAACCATGGTAGCATCGCCTTCTTGCCAACCGGCGGGACAAACTTCATCCGGATGGGATTGGACGTATTGAATCGCTTTCAGAGTGCGGAGGGTTTCATCGACACTGCGACCAAAGGAAAGATTATTAATAGTAGCGTGTTGGATAACACCTTCTTTATCGATGATAAAGAGACCGCGCAGGGATACCCCCGCATCCGGGTCAAGAACATTGTAAGCGGTGCTGATTTCTTTTTTTAGATCCGACACCAAAGGATAGGCCACATCACCGACACCGCCGGATTTTCTCTCGGTTTGAATCCATGCGAGGTGAGCAAATTCGCTATCGACGGACACCCCTAAAATCTCGGTGTTGATACTGCTAAATTCGCTAACTCGATCGCTGAAAGCGGTAATTTCCGTGGGGCAAACAAAGGTAAAATCGAGGGGATAGAAGAATAAAACGACGTATTTACCCCGATAATCCGATAATTTGATGGTTTTGAACTCTTGATCGAAAACGGCGGTCGCGGTGAAATCCGGCGCCGCTTGTCCGACTCTTAAGCAACCTTCGGCGGTCATACTCTTAATCTCCTTAATCTAGTTTCTGGGAAAATGCAACTATTTTTACATTCCTTAACAACTATATCATAGTCATAACGATTTTGAGTAATTGGCCGTTAGTTGGTTGTTGGGAAGGTTGTCAGCTGTACTGAATTTAAACTGCATATTGGAAATTTTAGTACAAATGCTCAAACTGCCGATCCCTGCTCCCTGCTGCCCGCTCCCTTGCAGTCTTAACGAGTAATTTAGATAGTCAACAGCTTATCGGGCGAGAGAAAAAGAATTTAATAGACTCCATAATGTTCACTTTCGCAGCCACAATAGGAATTTAGGGACAGCGAAAGAGATCGTCACCCAGGGAAGTCAGCCCATTGTACAACTTAGTACATCTTTCTTGCCTCAACGCTCCGACCTGCTGCTGTCTGCTTTTACTTATAGTTGCAAAGGCTATGTCAACGTCATCAAGCACCGGTAAATATCTATCCCCATCCCAACGTCAGCAACTTCTCGAAATCTTAACAGAACCAAATATCCCCGATATCGATCGCAAACGGATTCAAATCATTCTTTTCGCTGACGAGGGCAAATCCCCGGGCGAGATCCGTAAGCTTCTCGATTGTACTGCCGCCACCGCTAGTAAATGGATACTGATCGCCGAGAGTGGCAAGATCGATCACTGGCAGAAATACCGCCGCGGTCGCCCTTCCAAAGTTGATCAATTTTACCTCGATCGCCTGAGAGAACTGATTAGTAAATCCCCCCGGGATTTCGGCTATTCCTTTAACCGATGGTCGGGAGTTTGGTTAGCGCAGCATCTAGAGAAAGAATTCGGGGTCGCGCTCACCCCCACCCACGTCAATCGCCTCCGCAAACAGCTACAGCCGATCCGCATCATCGATCTTTCTCCTTCAGCCAAAGCTTAAAACAACTATGCTCGATACTCACAGCCTCGTCAATCCCTGGCCGGAATTCCTGTCCGAAACCCAGTGGCGGAGTCTCCAGAAAACGGCGATCACCCTCTCTCCCGAAGCAGGTACACTGCCCCTACAGCCCGGATTATATCTAGTGGTTCGCGGCAAAGTTCGTATAGCGAACTCGCAGCAAAAAGAGATGATCGCGCTCAAAACCGACGAATTTTTTGGAGAATTCACCCTCTTTCCCCGATCGGGTTTTCTTCCCTACTCGGTTCGAGTCTCCGCAAAGGCGGAACTACTTCTTATCCCCGAGTCCGCCCTGAGGCCGATCCTGAAAAAACACCCCGCCCTGAAAAAAACATTACTGCAACGGGCGCGGGAAATTGAGCAACTTCTTGGGACGAAGACAGAAGAAACGGACAAAAAAAGCGATCGAGCCTATTTTCCCTCTCCGGCGCAGCGGTTAGGTCACTGGATCGGTCAATCCCTCCGCCGTTATCCCTTCTTCGAGCAACAGTCCGCCTCCGATTGCGGGGCGGCCGGTTTAGTCATGATCGCCCGTTATTGGGGCAAAAGAATCAGCGTCAACCGTTTGCGGGAAATGGCCAACGTCAACCGCGACGGGGCAACCCTGTCGGGACTGATCACCGCGGCGGAAAATATCGGCCTCTCCACCCGTCCGGTAAAAGCGACTCTAGAGGGATTAGGGAAACAGCCCCTACCGGCGATCGCTCACTGGGAAGGCAAACACTTCGTTGTTATCTGGAAAATTACCCCCAAACAGGTGATTATTGGCGATCCAGCGATCGGGCAATTAACCCTAAGTCGTGCCGAATTCGCCAGTAAATGGACGGGATTCACCCTGCTGCTCCAACCGAACCAGAAATTCCGGGACACGAAAGAGGATAAAACCTCTCTCTGGCAGTTTTATCGCTTACTGGAACCCCATTGGTTCGTACTGCTGGAAATTTTCGTCGCCTCGCTCTTTATTCAGATATTCGGCTTAATTACGCCGATTTTCACCCAGTTAATCCTCGATCGAGTGATCGTGCAGGGTTCGTTAACCACCCTTTGGGCGATGGGTATCGGTGCGCTAATTTTCGGGGTTTTTCGGGTGGCAATTACTGGTTTACGCGCCTATCTCCTCGATCACACCGCTAATCGCATCGATACGGCATTAATCACCGGTTTTATCCGCCATACCCTCAGCCTTCCCCTCGGTTATTTCGAGTCCCGCTATGTGGGCGATATCATTTCTCGCGTCGGGGAAAATCGCAAGATTCAGCGTTTTCTCTCTGGGGAAGCTCTCTCGATTTTACTTGACTTATTAACAGTTTTCGTGTATGTGGCGGTGATGCTTCGCTATAGCTGGCAATTAGCCCTAATCAGTTTAGCGATCGTGCCACCGTTCTTTCTGCTGGCGTTAATTTCTACCCCTTTTCTCCAGCGAATATCCCGGGATATTTTTCAGGCGATCGCTAAAGAAAGCAGTTACCTGATCGAGATTTTAACCGGTATTCGTACCGTCAAATCTACCGCCACAGAGCGCTCGACCCGTTGGCACTGGGAAGACCTTTTCTCGGTGGAGGTCAAGAAAAATTTCTCCGGGCAGATCATCGGCAATAATCTCCAGATATTCAGTAATCTGATCGAATCTTTAGCGACGAC
>NZ_JASJFB010000897.1:0-3087 GCF_030065455.1 Microcystis sp. M53602_WE12
AAACCCTTATATAGAAAGACATTTGGCGATTTTTGTCAATTGTTTTCGATCTAGAACGAGCTAATCAATTAAGTCTCTTGCCGGATAAGGATTTAGTCGATTTATGCCCCCTGATCGAATCATACCAAGTAACGAAGAGCCTGAAAAAGTTTCTTGGTGGGGTCAGTATTCAGTATTCAGGAGGAGATAGGGTGATAGGGTTTTGGGGTGATAGGGTGATGAGACAGCTTCCCCATCTCCCCACTTCCCCACACCCCACACCCCACACCCCACACCCCACTTCCCCACTTCCCCACTTCCCCACTTCCCCACTTCCCCACTTCTCCACTTCTCCACTTCTCCACTTCTCCACACCCCACTTAAAAACATCTATGCTTAATCTCGTCTCCCTTCCAGAAATTCCCGCCGCCGCTTGGAAACGTCCTCTCGGCAAAGGTTGGGAAAAACCCTACAGCGTCCGCTATGCCAGCAATTTAGATGATGGTCCTTGGCATGGGATGCCTCTGGGGGGATTTGGGGCCGGTTGCATCGGACGTTCCCCCAAAGGTGACTTTAATCTCTGGCATCTGGACGGTGGTGAACACAGTTTTAATAGCCTTGCGGCCTGTCAATTTAGCATTTTTGAACAAACAGAAGACGGAAGCGCCCAAGCCTACGCTATGGCGACGGAAAGCCCCAAGGATGGAACTTTATCGCGCTGGTCGTGGTATCCAGCCGAAAAGGGAACATATTCTGCCCTTTATCCCCGCAGTTGGTACGAGTACAAAGATGTTTTTCAGACTCAATTAATTTGCGAACAATTCTCACCGGTTTGGGCGCATAATTATCAAGAAAGTAGTTATCCTATAGCCCTATTTGAATGGACGGCTCATAATCCCACCGATAAACCGATTACTATTAGTATTATGCTGACTTGGCAAAATACAATCGGTTGGTTTACTAACGCGATTAAATCCCCAGTGGTTAAAGTGAGAGATGATGGTAGTCCCGTCTATGAATATCAATCAAAATGGGGGGAAAGTGAGGGTAATTATAATCAATGGATTGTCGATAATTTCCGCGTTGGCTGTCTGATGCGTCGGGATTACGAAAACCCCGGGGAAGGGGATGGACAGATGGCGATTGCCAGTATTACTAATCCGAGTCTAGAGGTATTCTATCTGGGTAAATGGAACCCTGCGGGCGATGGTGGCGAAGTTTGGGACTATTTCGCCATGAATGGCTCTTTACCGGATATTGAGGACGAAACCCCCGCCGAAAAAGGGGAACAAACGGCCACGGCCATGGCGATTCGTTTTACCATTCGTCCGGGGAAAACTCGCAAAATTCCTTTTATTTTAGCTTGGGATTTACCAGTCACCGAATTTGCCCAAGGAATTAACTATTATCGTCGTTATACGGACTTTTTCGGTCGCAATGGTCAAAATGCTTGGGCGATGGTACGCACGGCTTTAAAACACGGCGATACATGGCGAGAAAATATTATTAACTGGCAAAAACCGATCCTAGAACGCAGCGATCTGGCCGATTGGTTTAAAATGGCTTTATTTAACGAATTATACCTCCTAACTGACGGCGGCACTCTCTGGACGGCAGCCACGGAACAGGATCCTATCGGTCAATTTGGGGTCTTAGAATGTATTGATTATCGTTGGTATGAAAGTCTGGATGTGCGTCTCTATGGTTCCTTTGGGTTATTGATGTTATGGCCGCGCTTAGAAAAGGCCGTCATGGAAGCTTTTTCGAGGGCAATTCCCAGCAGTGACGATACTCCTCGGATTATTGGATATAACCAAGCTAGTGCCATTCGTAAGGCCAAAAATGCCACTCCCCACGATTTAGGCGCACCCAATGAACACCCTTGGCAAAAGAGCAATTACACCAGTTATCAAGATTGTAATCTCTGGAAAGATTTAGGCAGTGATTTTGTTTTATTAGTCTATCGGGATTATTTATTAACGGGGGCTAAAGATGAGGATTTTCTGCGGGAATGTTGGCCGTCAATTGTCCTGACTTTGCAATATTTAAAAACTTTTGACCTTGATAATGATGGGATTCCCGAAAATTCTGGCGCACCAGACCAAACCTTTGATGATTGGCGTTTACAGGGAATTAGTGCCTATTGCGGTGGTTTGTGGATAGCGGCCCTAGAAGCAACGATTAAAATTGGCGAAATCATTGGAGAAGATACGGCAATTTTTACCAGTTGGTTACAGCAATCTCGCGCTATTTATCATCAGACTCTCTGGAATGGAGAATATTATAATTTAGATAGTGGCAGTGGTTCCGATGTGGTGATGACTGACCAATTATGCGGTCAATTTTATGCTCGTTTATTGAGTTTACCAGATGTGGTAGAAAATCAATACACGCAATCAGCTTTAAGTAAGATTTATCAGGCCTGTTTTCTCAAGTTTCATGGGGGAAAATTTGGGGCGGCCAATGGGTTAAAACCCGATGGTACTCCCGAAAATCCCGAGGCAACTCATCCCTTGGAAGTTTGGGTAGGAATTAATTTTGGGTTGGTGGCTTTTTTACTACAAATGGGAATGGAAAAGCAAGGATGGCAAATTACAGAAGCGGTGGTGAAACAAGTCTATGAAAATGGCTTACAATTTCGCACCCCGGAAGCAATAACATCGGTGGGAACTTTTCGTGCTTGTCATTATTTACGCGCCATGGCTATCTGGGCTATCTATGGGGTTTTGACGGAATTTCAGGGATAAAACAGGATTATCGCCATCTAACTGGTGATCTGGTTTTACCTGGTAAATCACTCTAATCCTAAATCCGGTTATTAAAAACTGATTATTTATTCTCGGTTTTGCCCTTTGCCTCTCCTGATATGTAGCCTATACTCAGGGGATTTAAGTAGTTAGGCGTTAAAAATTATCAGATGCCCCCCTTATTAAGGGGAGATCAAGGGGGGACTAAGGGGGGATCGGCACCACCCTTATTAAGCTGTCCATTAGTCACATCTTTCTTAACATTTCAAACCTTTGTAGCACAAGGCTTTCAAGACTCGGTTAACAATTTGTAATATTCCTTGTTGACACCCTTACTGACAAAGAAAAAACTGAAATCAAG